>CAQNVT010000239.1 GCA_948844705.1 uncultured Dorea sp. | reverse complement strand
TGAGGGGGAGATAGCTGATATCCTCTATCAACTATCTGACTATAGTATAAATAATAAATATGTCCAAAATATGTTGATTCTATAAAAGAAAAAGAAAAAATCTTAGGAATTTCTTAAACCTCGTTTTTCGCACAGACAGTTCTGTTCAGGTGACCAACCAGAATGTCAAAAAATTCGCCGGAGGTAGGTTTAAACTGGAGCGGGTAGAGAGCAATCTCCTGAAGGTAAGGACGATTTCCACGGTCCCAGCAAACCTTAACAACAGTGCGGATATCCCGTTCAACGCTGGAGCAGGTTGCTTTATATTCCCGGGCAATCTGCGGATAGAGAAGTTTATTAATACCCAGAAGATAATTCTCATCATATATGCAGAGCTTGATACCATAATTTAAGTACCGATAGCCCCGGTAGGTTGCTCCGATTCCGAGAGAACGAACCAGACATTCTATTTGTAAGTCACACATATGTGTTTTCTCCTGTCCTCATTGAAAGCAAGCTTGTGAGAGGGATAAGCTATGTACTTATTATAGCCGGAAAGAGAGCGGTTTTTCGGTAACAGACACAATATGACGTAATTCGACAAAATACGTTATTTTGGCTTCTTCATGAATTCTTAAGAAAATCAGAAATGGGTCTTAAAAAATTTTTGCTATTCTTGTATAGTATAAGGGAGGTGATAAAAATGGCAAAAATTTTAGTATGTGATGATGACAGAGAAATTGTAGAAGCGATAGAGATATATCTTACACAGGAGGGCTATGAGATCCTCAAGGCATATGACGGCGAGGAGGCGCTGCGTGTCCTTCAGAGGGAGGAGGTAGACCTTCTTGTAATAGATGTTATGATGCCGAGGCTTGACGGAATCCGGGCCACTCTTAAGATCAGAGAGGCAAATAACATGCCGATCATCATTTTATCCGCTAAATCAGAGGATGCCGATAAGATATTAGGGTTAAATGTAGGAGCGGACGATTATGTGACGAAGCCGTTTAACCCGCTTGAGCTGGTGGCGCGGGTGAAATCCCAGCTCCGCAGGTATACGCAGCTTGGGGGGACGGTAAATTCCGAGCAGAATGCGGTGTATACGGTGGGCGGTCTGTCGATCGACGATGATCTGAAAGAGGTTACGGTTGACGGTGATCCGGTGAAACTTACCCCGATAGAATATAACATTTTGCTGTTGTTGGTGAAAAATCAGGGGAAAGTATTCTCTATTGACCAGATATATGAAAGCATCTGGAACGAAGACGCCATAGGAGTAGATAATACGGTGGCAGTACATATCCGCCATATCAGGGAGAAGATTGAGATCAATCCAAAGGAACCGAGGTATCTCAAGGTAGTGTGGGGAATCGGATATAAGATAGAGAAGCTTTAGAAGGGAGCGAATATGAAACAAAGATGGTACAGGACTAATATTGCAAAGGCCGTGCTGATCCTTCTGGCGCATATCATGGTTGTTGTAATGACGGTGAGCCTTCTCTGGGTTTCTTCCTATCCTGCTCTGCTTGCGGAGGTCCTTAAGGGAAATCCGGCGAGGGAATATAAGGATAGTAAAGATTTCGCAGAGCGGATGAGAACATACAGCACTTATGCGGTGAGCGGAATTGCGGCGAAGGAATTATTTGAGACTGACGGAAAATACGATCCGGAGAGGCAGGTAGATATTAAAGAGTATTACGATTCCGGCGAGTTTACGGGAAAAGAGAACAGCGGATTGGTTTACAGACTGGGGGACATTCTTGCGTGGTATGAGGAGAGAAATGACGAGGAGAGCATGGCGGAGCAGATTATTGTCTGCAAGAGACCGGACGAATCCTATCAGTATTATCTGATATCGGAATTTTATGAGCTGCTTAAGAATGATGAACTTCAGTTTATTGATATTGATGAAGAAACAGGACTTACGGAGGAAAATATCCTGCGAGATCTGGAGTACGGATACGGAATGCCGGACAGTATGTTTCACGGAATTCAGGACTCTGAGGGCAGGCTGGTATATTCGGACTGCTGGCTGTATGACGGGACGGCATGCCTGGAGAAATATAAGCCGGAGGGCTCGGAAAGCCTTCTTTCGATGGTAAATGAGCAGCCGCAGTGGAACGGAAAGCTTAATGAAGCGTATAATATGCTGGCTGCGGCGATTAATGACCTCGGCCAGAAATATTCATCCTATCAGACAAATGATGAAACACTTGCAGAAGGAGATACAAACCTGTCGTATATTTACGTGGATAAAAATAATAAAAGGATATATACAAACAGGAAAGAATATGAAGCCTACGGGAATCTGGAGCAAAACCTGGAAAAGCTAAAGGCCTCCGGGAAATACGCGGTTATACAGCCGAAGCTTGCAGATTTTGAGACGAATATGGAGCTTGATGCCGAAAGCTGGAGGAGCGAGATCAAATATACGGGACCTATACAGGAAGACTTCATATTTGCGGCAGCGGTCGATACAGATTATCCTGTGCAGGATGCATTTTATAAGGAGAACCTGCTGTATGAAAAATACGGTTCGGGAATAAGAGGAATCGTTTTCCGGGGATTTGCGGCACTGATTATTTTTCTTGCATGTGTATTATGGCTTGCAGCGGTCGCAGGGCGAAGCAGCACAGATGAAGAGCTGCACCTTAATTGGTTTGACCGCTGGAAAACAGGACTTGCGGCTGCCGCGGTCATAATCGTGTGGGGATTCGGAACTTTGGCAGGAGCTGCTTTCGGAGAGCTGGTTCTGCCGCCGAATGTGGTCACATCGGTAAGCGAGGCCGGTATTGTGCAGTATGATACGTATCTGTCCGGTACATTTCCTTATATAATATGGTACTCCGTTCTTGCTCTGTATACGTGCTGCATGTTTCTGATCGGATTCTTAAGCCTGGTAAGACGTCTGAAGGCAAGAGAGGTATGGAAAAACAGCATTGCGAGGCAGGCGTGCCGGTTTGTATATATGCTGTTTAAGAATATAAATAATATATGGAGAACAGTGTTGATATTCGGCTTCTTTGTACTGGTTGAGATGTTCTTGTGTATTCTGATCAGCGCGAACGTTTACGGATATGTATCGAGCCGTTTTTGCCTGTTTTTACTGCTGATCAATGCGTGTGCATTTATCTGGCTTGTATATCAGTCGGTCGGGAAATATAAGATCAAAAGGGGGATCGAGCATATTGCAGGCGGAGAGGTGCAGTATACCATTTCCCTTGACGGGCTTCACGGTGAGCAGAGGGAGATCGCGGCAATGATCAATACGATCCGGGACGGCCTTGACGCCGCTCTTGCGGAAAGCATGAAGAGCGAGCGTCTTAAGACAGACCTGATCACGAATGTCTCGCATGACATTAAGACGCCGTTTACGTCGATCATCAATTATGTGGAGCTCTTAAAGCAGGAAAATTTTGAAGATCCGAGGATTCAGAGATATATCGAGGTGCTGGAGCAGAAATCCCAGCGTCTTAAGACTTTGACAGAGGATGTGGTGGAGGCTTCCAAGGTAAGCTCCGGGAATATAACGCTGGAATACATGGATATTAATTTTACGGAAATGCTGCAGCAGACCAGCGGCGAATTTGAGGAGAAGTTTAAAATGCGCGGGCTTAAGGAGATACTCTCTCTTCCCGGCGAGGAGGCGGTTATCCGGGCGGACGGCAGACGTACATGGCGGATTCTTGAAAATGTATATAATAATGCGGCAAAATATGCCATGCAGGGGACCAGGGTATACGGAGATCTGGCAGTGACGGAACAGGACGTGTGCTTCAGCCTTAAGAACATGTCCGAGCAGCCTTTAAATATATCTGCGGATGAGCTGACCGAGCGTTTTATTCGGGGAGATATTTCGAGAAGCACAGAGGGCAGCGGCCTGGGACTTTCCATAGCAAAGACACTTACCGAGATGCAGGGCGGAAGCTTCGAGCTTTATCTGGACGGAGACCTGTTTAAGGTAATGATACGTTTTCCGAGACGAAGGTGATTGTGATTGGGGACAGGGTATTTTCAAGTTGGGGACGTAGTATTTTTAAAAATACTACGTCCCCAACTTGCGTTCTGACACGAAAACTATTACAATATTAATACTATGAGTGAATTAAGAATATTATTACACGAAAATTTAAACAGTGAATTTATTTCGGCGGTACTCAGTAATCCCAGGGACAGGGAAAAAGCATCGAAAATAAAGGTGCGTCCCCTTCTTAACAAGGGAAGGCTTGTTTTTCAGATCGAGACCTTCAAGAACAATCAGGCATTTCACGAGAATCTTTCGGACGGGGAGGCTCTTGAAAGGCTTTTGGAACATATGCAGAATATGCGCCAGATGCAGCTTGAGACGAAGTCATGCAGCTGCGCGGTTCTGGTGAGCAAAAAGGGAAAGGTCACGGTTAAGCGCAAGCCCCGGAAGCATGCCGCAGAGCAGAAGCCGCTTACCCACAACCGGCAGAAGAGGTATATTCTTGAGGAGGGAGTCCCGGTGCCGTTCCTTATGGATCTTGGCGTCATGACTCCGGAAGGAAAGGTCGTGCATGCGAGATTTGACAAATTCCGGCAGATCAACCGGTTTCTGGAGTTTATCGAGGATGTACTTCCGGAGCTTCCGGGTGACCGGGAGCTTATGATCCTTGATTTTGGCTGCGGCAAATCTTATCTGACCTTTGCCATGTACTATTATCTGCATGAGCTTAAAGGCTATGATATCCGTGTGGTCGGGCTGGATCTTAAGAGCGAGGTCATCCGGCGCTGCAATGAGCTGAGTGAAAAATACGGCTATGAGAAGCTTACATTCCTTGAGGGAAATATTGCGGATTATGCGGGAACGGATGCCGCGGATATGGTGGTCACGCTTCATGCGTGTGACACGGCAACGGATTTTGCGCTTGCCCGTGCGGTGAGCTGGAATGCGAAGGTAATTCTGTCTGTGCCGTGCTGCCAGCATGAGCTAAACAGGCAGATTGAAAATGAGGTGCTTGCTCCGGTGCTCGGCTACGGCCTTATCAGGGAGCGTATGGCGGCGCTTGTGACAGATGCGCTCCGCGCCCGGTATCTGGAGGGGGAGGGATACCAGGTTCAGATCTTAGAGTTTATCGATATGGAGCATACACCGAAAAATATTTTAATACGTGCGGTAAAGACGGGGAAAAGGAATGACAACAGGAATCAGATAAAGGCATGTGAGGAATTTCTTCATGTGTCACCGGCACTTGGCAGGCTTTTGGACAAAAAAGGGGATATTTGATGAAAGGAAAAAGAAGGAAGAAGCAGCAGAGGAAGAAGAGCAGGTATCTGGTTAATATCGGGATACTTGTCGCCATATTCTTTATTGCGATATTCATTTTCAGCTATACGACCAATAAAGAGAATAACAATATTGCGGCAGACTTAGGCGCTGCTACCCGCCCGCAGGTTTCCTTTTCATACAACGGATATGGACTTAACGCTCTGCCGGCTTATGCGAAGGAAATGGATATAACTGCCGTGCGGGATACGATCACACCGGTCACTAACGGAAGACTGGAGATGAGCCTCAGAGAGTATAACAATGACGTTGCCAGCCTTACATATGAGGTGTATACACTGGACGGTGAGGAGAGGCTTTTCGAGGGAACAACGGACAGTCCGGGCGAATCGGTTTCCCTGGACCTCGGCAAGGAGGAATTTCTGGATGAGGAATGTGTGCTTAAGCTGATTCTTAAGCTGGAGGACGACAAAGCGTTCTATATGTATACCCGCATTATTAACGCCGAGGGTATGAATACACTGGAATGCCTGGATTATATCAGGGGATTCCACGAAAACGCGCTGAATAAAGAGGCCGATGCAGGTGTCGGAGCCGTGCTTGAGCCGAATGAGGAGAGTGATAATACGACCTTCCAGCACGTGACGATCCATTCGGATTATGACCATGTATCCTGGGGAGAGCTTAAGCCGCAGGTTGAGGGCGGAGAACGCTACAGCATTACGGAGATGAACAGCCTGTATACGTCGGCGGTGGTTCAGTACCGGGTGCGCTGCAAGGGAGAGGAAAATGAGACAGATGTATATAATGTAAAGGAGTTTTTCCGGGTGCGGCATGTAAGCGAGGAGGACAAAAATTATCTGCTTGATTACGACCGGACGATGGAGCAGATCTTCGACGCATCCCATACGGTGCTGGACGAACAGGGAGTTATATTGGGCATTACGGGGGAAAATGCATCCTATATGTCAAATGAGAAGGGTACGATCGTATCCTTTGTACAGGCAAATGAGCTGTGGAACTACAATAAGGACAGGGATGAGGTATCGCTGATCTTCAGCTTTGCGGATGCGGAAAATACGGATGTGCGCAATCTTTTTTCACGTCATGAGATCAGGCTCTTAAAGATGGAAAGTAACGGAAATGTTGTATTTGCAGTGTATGGATACATGAACCGCGGAGAGCATGAGGGCGAGGTCGGCGTTGCGGTTTATTACTATGATCTTGAAAATAATTCCGTGGAGGAGAAGATATTTATTTCCAGCAACAAGTCTTATGAGCGGATCACGGAGGAATTGGGCGAGCTCATATATTACAGCATGGAGCAGGATATGCTCTACGTGCTGGCGGACGGGACATTTTATGAGATCAATGTAAACAGGGAAAATATTACGGAGCTTATTTCCGGCCTTACGGACAGGCAGTATGTGGTATCCTCTGACGGACATCTTGCGGCTTATCTGACAGAGGAGGGAAAGGAAAATAACACACAGGTTCTTATAAAAAATTTTGCAAACGGAAAGGAGCGGACTATTGAGTGCGGAGAGAATGAAAGCATTGTGCCGCTTGGATTTGTGAATGAGGATTTCGTGTACGGGATTTCCAGAAATGAGGACATCGGCCAGACTGTTGCGGGACAGGAGATCCTCCCTATGTATAAGGTTGAGATCGAGGATGAGGAGGGAAATTCCGTAAAGAAATACGAGCAGAGCGGAATGTATATTCTTGGTGCGGAGCTGGAGGATACTCTGATAACGTTAAACCGTGCGACAAAGGAGGGCTCCGCCTATACTGCGGCGGCCGAGGATTATATTACCAATAACGAGGAAAAGGCCGAAAATGCGGTGTCTGCACAGATATATGTTACGGAATTAAAAGAAACGCAGGTGCGCCTTGCATTCGACGAGGAGCTAAAGAGCAGGAATCCGAAGCTTTTAAAGCCGAAGCAGACGTTGCTTGAGGATTACAAGACGGTAGACTTTACAAGTACCGGGACAAAGAATAAATGCTATGTATACGGCTACGGGGAGCTTCAGGGGAGCTATGACAGCGCCGGCAGGGCGATTCAGGAGGCGGATGTTTATAACGGTGTTGTTGTGTCTGAGTGGCAGACCTATATATGGCAGCGGGGCAACCGGGATCTGGAATACAGCATCGAGGGGAAGAGCAGTGAGATAGAGAGCATCCGCTCGTCGCTGAAAAGCGGGAAGACGCCGGTGGAGATCATGAATGAGCTCTCGGACGGACGGATGATAGATTTGACAGGCTGTAAAGCCGAGCAGCTGTTATATATTGTTAATCAGGATATACCGGTAATCGCAATGACGGGTACGACGACGGCCGTTATCATCACCGGGTACAGCGACGGTACGATCGTTTACCGGGATGCAGAAAAAGGCGAGACACGGGTCGTAGGGTATGAGAGAATGGATGAAATGACAAGCGGAAGCGGAAATACCTATGTGGCCTATGTAAAATAACTGAAAGATTATAAAGGAGCAGCCGGAAAATAATTTTCCGGCTGCTCCTTTCGGATTTTAAGACGGATGTGTCTAAATACTATATTTTTTAAATATGACGGCTGCGTATCTTTTGAAGGCGGTAAAAAGAACCAGCCCGAGTACTCCGCATGACAGAACCTCGCCGATGCCGACAGTCATCATCATAAAAGGAATCGGAAGCGCTACGCCGTATCCGTACCTGAGTACGAACGGTACGATAAATGTATTTGCCATAATGGGCGGAATCGGCGCAAGAAGCGGACTCTTTTCGCGGAGCATATATGTAAAGCAGGCGCCGATCAGTGTCGCGAGGCTTCCGAAAATAATATCCGGAAGGATAGCTCCGCCTAAAATATTTCCGATTAAGCATCCGATGAACAGTCCCGGGATGGCAGCCGGGGTGAACAGGGGAAGAATGGTAAGCGCTTCTGCGATCCTTACCTGAATCTCTCCGAAAGAAAACGGTGCAAATACGTAAGTGAGCACCACATAGATGGCAGCGATCATGGCCGCCTGTGTGAGTAATACAGTGTTTTTTGTTTTCATAATAAAAATCTCCTCTAGTTTTGTTTTACGTGTGGAAGGTCTCGAACAC
>CAQNVT010000238.1 GCA_948844705.1 uncultured Dorea sp. | reverse complement strand
TCCGGTCACAGCGGGTGCATTCCACAATGCCTGCTTCTGTAATCTCCCCAAAATCCGTAATGATACATTGATACTTCCCATTGAGGCACTGTAAAGATCAGGCTTGTATGCAAAAGCTCTCTGGCTTCTTTTTTCTGGCCGCAGGCAAGGCGTTTTGCCACAAGGCGGGAGAGAGCCGTCTCGATGCCGGCTGCCGTAAAGGAAAAGCAGAGGGCATAGATCGGGAAGATGAGCTGGTATAGTCCAACCCCCTCCTCACCGAAGGTATGGCTTAAAAAGATACGGTAGAAGAAGCCCATGAACCGGGTTATAAGGCCTGTAGCGGTCAGAATAAAGGTTCCTTTTATGAGTGTGTGCTTTCTGGACATAGAATAACTCCAAAACAGATATTACTATAAGATATTCATTTTCCGCACTTGACAGAACCAGACATAAGTGATATTCTACATAAGAAATAATTCCTAGCAATAAACTAGGAATTAATAGAAGCATAAAAAAGAAGGTGAAAATGTGAAGCTGTCAACAAAAGGCAGATACGGGCTTCGCGCAATGATCGATATGGCAAGATACAGCGAAAGCGAACCGGTATCCATAAGCAGCATTGCCGTAAGACAGGGAATTTCCGAGGGTTATCTTGAGCAGCTTGTATCACTTCTTAAGAAAGCGGGGCTTGTGAAAAGTATCCGCGGCGCCGGGGGAGGATATGTTCTTGCACAGGATATGAAGGATATATCGGTGGGAGATATTCTGCGTGCATTAGAAGGCAGCCTGGAGCCGGTCCGGTGCGCCGCATTTTATTCGGAGGAGGGATGCACGGCATCCGGCGGCTGTGTGACAAAATATGTATGGCAAAAAATCAATGAAAGCATTAACCGCACCGTGGACGAGATAAAGCTTGACGAGCTTGTAAGAGAGAGCAGACAGCTGAATCCGGACGGAGAGTGCGGAAATCATAAGTGTAATCAGTAGATAAAAACAAGATGTAGGAGGAAATAACGATGGAAAAACTGATCTATCTGGATAATGCGGCGACGACGAAGACTGCGCCGGAGGTTTTGGAGGCGATGCTTCCTTATTTTACGGAAAATTACGGGAATCCTTCCAGTGTGTATGGATTTGCTTCAAAAAATAAAAACGCGGTGAATATGCAGCGCGGGATCATAGCCGGAGTACTTGGGGCAAAGCCGGAGGAGATCTATTTTACTGCCGGAGGCTCGGAAGCGGATAACTGGGCGCTTAAGGCAACCGCGGAAGCATATGAAAAGAAGGGAAAGCATATTATCACGACAAAGATCGAGCATCATGCGATTCTTCATACCGGGGAATACCTGGAGAAGAGAGGCTTTGAGGTGACCTATCTTGACGTGGATGAAAACGGGGTTGTGAAGCTTGACGAGCTTAGAGCGGCGATAAGACCTGATACGATTCTGATTTCGGTTATGTTTGCAAATAACGAGATCGGCACACTGGAGCCGATCAGGGAGATCGGCGGAATCGCACACGAGAACGGAATCCTGTTCCATACAGATGCAGTACAGGCCTTCGGGCAGGTTCCGATTGATGTGGACGCGTGCCATATCGATATGCTGAGCGCCAGCGGACACAAGCTGAACGGACCGAAGGGAATCGGGTTCCTCTATATCCGAAAGGGTGTAAAGATCCGCTCCTTTGTTCACGGCGGAGCACAGGAAAGAAAGCGCCGGGCAGGGACAGAGAATGTGCCGGGGATCATCGGACTCGGAGCGGCGGCGGCCCGGGCGGCAGAGACGATGGAGGACAGGACCGCGAAGGAGAGAAGCTTAAGAGATTACCTGATCGGCCGGGTGCTTGCGGAGATTCCTTACTGCCGGCTTAACGGGCACAGGACAGAGCGTCTTCCCAATAACGCGAATTTCAGCTTCCGGTTTATTGAAGGGGAGTCTCTTCTTATTAAACTGGATATGAAAGGAATCTGTGGTTCCAGCGGTTCCGCCTGCACGTCGGGCTCCCTTGATCCGTCCCATGTGCTTCTGGCGATCGGACTGCCTCATGAGACAGCCCATGGGTCGCTGCGGCTTACTCTTGGAGAGGATACGACAAAAGAGGATATTGATTACGTGGTAGATTCGCTGAAAGAGATCGTGGCCGGGCTTCGCAATATGTCGCCGTTATATGAGGACTTTATAAAGAAAAATCAGACAGAATAGACAGAGTATACAGGAGGGATTGATATATGTATTCAGAGAAGGTAATGGATCATTTTGAGCATCCAAGAAATGTAGGGGAGATAGAAAATGCCAGCGGTGTAGGTACCGTAGGAAACGCAAAATGCGGAGATATCATGCGGATTTATCTGGATATCGATGAGAATCAGATCATCCGGGATGTCAAATTTAAAACCTTTGGCTGCGGTGCCGCGGTTGCCACAAGCAGTATGGCGACTGAACTCGTAAAAGGAAAATCCATCCGGGAGGCGATGCAGGTGACAAATAAGGCGGTCATGGAGGCGCTTGACGGGCTTCCGCCGGTAAAGGTGCATTGTTCTCTTCTTGCGGAGGAGGCGATCCATGCGGCGCTCTGGGATTATGCCGAAAAGCATGATATTAAGATTGAAGGACTTGAAAAGCCCAAGTCCGATATACACGAGGGCGAGGAAGAGGAAGAAGAATATTAGGCATGCCGGAAAGGCAGAGACAGATTTGGAGTGGCGGTATGAAAAAGGAACGAGTGGTTGTGGGAATGTCGGGCGGAGTGGATTCTTCTGTGGCGGCATGGCTTTTAAAGGAGCAGGGCTATGATGTGATCGGGGTTACCATGCAGATCTGGCAGGATGAGGAGCGCGAGATTCAGGAGGAGGAAGGCGGCTGCTGCGGTTTAAGCGCCGTGGAGGATGCAAGACGGGTGGCAGAGGAGATCGGGATCCCTCATTATGTGATGAATTTTAAGCAGGAGTTTAAGGCAAAGGTCATCGATTACTTTATACGGGAATATCTTGACGGCAGAACACCGAACCCCTGCATTGCATGCAATCGGTACGTGAAATGGGAAGCACTTCTGAACAGAAGCCTGGAGATCGGAGCCGATTATATCGCAACGGGACATTATGCATCGGTGGAAAAGCTTGAAAACGGCCGTTATTCTCTTCATACGGCGGCTTCCGAAAAGAAGGACCAGACATATGCCCTGTATAATCTGACACAGGAGCAGCTTAAGAGGACGCTTATGCCGCTTGGAAGGTACACAAAGGAAGAGGTCCGGAGCATCGCAGAGAAACTGGGGCTTCTGGTGGCAGATAAGCCGGACAGCCAGGATATATGCTTTGTCCCTGACGGAGATTACGCGGCTTATATTGAAAAGCAGAGGCCGGGAAAGGTACGCCCGGGAAACTTCGTGCTGACGGACGGTACCGTAGCCGGGAGGCATAAAGGGATCATACATTATACGGTAGGTCAGAGAAAAGGGCTGGGACTTTCCATGGGCCGTCCGGTATTCGTTCTCGCGATACGTCCGGAGACAAATGAGGTGGTGATCGGAAGCGACGAAGAGGCAAGGTCATACTGTGTGACGGCAGAGGAAATGAATTATATGTCTGTGCCGGGGCTTGAGGGGAAAAAAAGAGTATGGGGCAAGATCCGCTATAATCATAAGGGCGGCTGGTGTACGGCAGAGGAGACGGGGGACGGAGGGCTTCTATGTATCTTTGAGGAGCCGGTAAGAGGGGTTACTCCCGGACAGGCTCTTGTGCTGTATGAGGACGGCCGTGTGCTCGGCGGAGGAACAATCATACGGTGAATATAAAGAATTCGAGTAACTGTTCAGCACAGGTCGAAGCATTTACTGCTGAGACCGTAAAAGTATGATTCAGGAGTGCAAAATAGGATTCGGGAGAGAGAGGAAGAAACTATGAGAGCAGACGTACATATGCATTCGGCATTTTCCAGTGATTCGGATTCGAGTCCGGAGGAAATGATACTCGGAGCGATCGATAAAGGGCTTGAAATGATATGCTTTACAGACCATTATGATAAAGACAATACGGACTGGGGGCCGGAGGATATCTTTGATCCGGAGGAGTATTTCCGTATTCTCGTGCCGCTTCAGGAAAAGTATAAGGATCGGATCGAGATCCGGATCGGCGCAGAGATCGGGCTTCAGCCATACCTTGCCCCTATTCTCTATTAGAATATCTTTTGTTTATTATATATCTTTTAATTCTATATTTGCACCTAGTTTTTGCAACTTTTTGTCTATATCTTCATAACCTCTTAATATATATTTTGAATTGTCGATTACTGTTTTGCCTTTTGCATTTAAACCTGCAAGAATTAAGCTTGCTCCTCCTCTTAAGTCTGTCGCACTCACATTTGCGCCGTGTAGTCTTCTTGTTCCTTTTATTACGCAGATTTTCCCCTCAACTGTGACTTTTGCTCCCATGCCTTCTTCGTACCTACTTCAATACCTGCCTTGCCGGATATGACAATAATCGCCGCATCCGCTACGGATGCCGCCTCCTCTACCTCACCTGAAAAATCAAAATATCCGGGTGCGTCCAGAATATTAATCTTGGTTCCCTCCCATATGATCGGAACAACCGATGTATTGATGGAAAAAAGGCGTTTTATTTCTTCCTTATCATAATCACTGATGGTATTTCCATCAGTGATTATGATAAGGAAGAAATAAAACGCCTTTTTAATAGGTAAAATCTTGCTT
>CAQNVT010000237.1 GCA_948844705.1 uncultured Dorea sp. | reverse complement strand
AAGCCACCCTCGCCTTCATATCCTGCGCCTTTCTGTTTGTACTATCCTCCGGCGCCAGCATCTTATCCTGCGGAGTATATTTGCTGGCATACACCGGGGTCTACTCCTCCGTGTCTTCGGAGAGCATGAAGGTGATAGCCTTTAGCTTTCTGCTGTCAAGAACCTTAAGCGGGCTGTCGGTGCTCTGCTTTCCCCAGGCCAGAAGAGAGGGGGAGGGACTCGCGGCATCTTTTTCGGCACATGCCGCGAAGCGGACGGGACGGATCGTACTGTCCGGATATCTCGCCGTGCTGTGCTGTGCCGTCATTGCCGTCGGTAAATGTGCGGGGATATGCAGTCTGGCCGCGGCAGGGCTCATGTATGGATATTATTACAGGCTGTCTGTGAAAAGGTTCGGCGGAATAACCGGGGACCTGGCAGGATATTTCCTGCAGATGTGTGAGCTTCTTATGGCGGCTGCGGCCGTACTTGCGGACGTGCTCGGGAAAGGATTTGGAATATGATATTGATCGTAGGCGGTGCATATCAGGGAAAGGTTAAATTTGCGGAGGAACTTGCACCGGAAACAGAATGGATCGACGGAAGAGAATGTAAAGAGGATGAGATCTACGGCTGCGGAGGGATTCATCATTTTCATGCGTATATTGAGCGTATGATGCGAAAGGCCGGTCCGGTCCGGCAGCTTGCCGGGGAAATTGCGGACAGAAATCCGGAGATCGTGATCGTAAGTGACGAGATCGGATACGGGATCGTGCCGGTCGATGCCTTTGACAGGGAATACCGGGAGATGACAGGAAGGATCTGTACGGAGCTTTCTGTCTATGCAGATCAGGTATACCGTGTCGTGTGCGGAATCGGAGTCAGGCTGAAAGGATAAGAAGGGTATGAGGATTTATTTGATCCGCCATTCCTTTACGGACGGGAACCTTAAGAGGCGGTATATAGGAAAAACGGACGAGGATCTGTGTCCGGAGGGCGTAAGATTTCTTAAGGAGCGCATAAAAACGAACGGCTATCCACAGGCGGAACGGGTATATGTAAGCCCGATGAAGCGGTGTATCCAGACCGCCGGACTTGTCTGTCCCGGACAGAAGCTTTGTATCGCAGAGGCGTTCTCGGAATGTGATTTCGGAATATTCGAGAAAAAAAGTTATAAGGAGCTGTCGGGGTGCCCGGAGTATCAGGCATGGGTGGACAGCGGCGGAACACTTCCTTTTCCGGGCGGCGAGAGCCGGGAGGAGTTTAAGAGAAGAACGCTTTCCGGTTTTGAAGAAAGCGTGAGGGAGTGTGAGAGAGACGGAGTTTCTTCGGCAATGTATATCGTACACGGCGGGACGATCATGTGTATAATGGAAAAGTACGCATTTCCGAAAAAAGGGTACTTTGATTATCAGACGGGAAATGGAGAAGGATATGAGCTTATTGTTGCGGACAGCGGTACCGGTGATCCTGGGGTTTCTTTTGGATCTGCTGCTGGGAGATCCGGTATTTTTGTATCATCCGGTGAGGATGATCGGAAATTTGATCACTATATTGGAAAAAATTATAAGAAATTGTTTTCCGAAGACAAAGACTGGTGAGAGGGCAGGGGGAACGCTTTTAGTCCTGTTGGTTTTTTCTGTCAGCACGGCGGTACCATGGGCGCTTCTTTTTTTTGCCTACCGGTATACATGGCAGGCCGGACTTGCTCTTGAGACTTTTATGTGTTATCAGATCCTTGCCACGAAGTCTCTGAGGACGGAAAGCGATAAGGTATACAGGGCATTAAAGTCAGAGGGGCTTTTGGAGGCAAGAAGGGCCGTGTCCATGATCGTAGGAAGGGATACGGCAAATTTGTCCGAAGAGGGTGTAACAAAGGCGGCCGTGGAGACGGTTGCGGAAAACACCTCGGACGGGGTGATTGCGCCTCTTTTTTATATGGCCGCAGGCGGCGCAGCGGCCGGATTTGCTTATAAGGCGATCAACACGATGGATTCCATGATCGGTTATAAAAACGAAAAATACGAGTATTTCGGAACGGCGGCTGCCAGACTGGATGATGCGGCAAACTACATTCCCGCAAGGCTTTCCGCCTGGATCATGATCTTAGCGTCGTATCTTTTGGGGATGGACGGAAAAAATGCAGTCCGCATCTATCTGCGGGACAAAAGGAAGCACAAAAGTCCCAATGCGGCGCAGACAGAGTCTGTTATGGCAGGTGCGCTTGATGTCGAGCTTGCGGGAGATGCATGGTATTTCGGAAAGCTTTATGAAAAGCCGGCAATCGGAGATCCGCTGAGAGCGATCGTTCCGGAGGATATTCGGAGATCACACAGGCTTTTGTATATGACCGCAGTGCTGGCGTTATTTTTATTTATGGCAGCCGCGCTTTTGATTGACATAGTATTTACGGGGTAAGAGGCATATGAGTATACAGATACATGGCGGAGATATTTACAGGAATAAAGGTGTACTGGATTTTTCAGTGAACAGTAATCCCCTCGGAGCTCCAGAGACAGTGCTTGAGGCGGTGCGTGAGGCAGCGAAGGACATCGTGCATTATCCGGATATTTACTGTGAGAGCCTTCTTGAGGCTGTCAGCCGGTTTGAGGGTGTCGGGAGTGAAGAGCTCCTGTGCGGAAACGGTGCCGCGGAGCTTTTTTTTGCAGTGGTTTTTGCCGTAAAGCCGAAAAAGGCGCTGCTTCTTTCGCCGTCCTTTCTGGAATATGAGCGGGCGCTTAAGGCGGTGGACGCGGGGATTACATATCATATTTTAACGGAGGAAAACGGCTTTGAGGTTGACGAGAGCCTTCTGGAAGCGATTACGCCGGAGCTTGACATTTTGTTCTTGTGCAATCCCAATAATCCTACGGGCTGTGTGATAGAAAAAGGACTTCTTAAGGCCGTTCTTAAAAGGTGCAGGGCAAACGGTGTTTTGCTTGTGCTGGACGAATGCTTTCTTGATTTTCTTGAAGAGCCTCAGATGTATGAGATGAAGGATGTAAGGGGAAGGTATGAAGAGCTTTTGATTATAAAAGCGTTCACAAAGCTATTTGCAGTGCCGGGGCTTCGTCTTGGGTACGGGATCTGCGGGAATCGGAGATTGCTGCAAAAAATGCAGGGAATCCTGCAGCCCTGGAATGTGTCGGTTCCCGCTCAGGCGGGCGGTGCGGCGGCGCTTACAGATTGCGGGGAATACCGGGTGGAGCAATATATAAAGGACACAAGAGAATATGTGTCCAGAGAGAGGAGCTATCTGGCGGACGTACTTGAAAAGCAGGGCTTCCGGGTGTATAATTCCAAAGCTAACTATGTATTTTTTTACGGTGCTCCGGGACTTTATGAGAAGGCGTTAAAGGCCGGATTTTTAATACGGGACTGCGGCGGGTACCGGGGACTTTCCCCCGGTTATTACCGGATCGCGGTGCGAAAGCATGAGGAGAATGAGAGGTTGACAGCATGGCTAAGAGGATCATGATACAGGGAACGATGTCAAATGCCGGAAAAAGCCTGATCTGTGCGGGACTGTGCCGGATCTTTAAGCAGGACGGCTATAAGGCGGCGCCCTTTAAATCCCAGAATATGGCGCTTAATTCCTTCATCACGGAGGACGGACTTGAGATGGGGCGGGCGCAGGTCGTTCAGGCGGAGGCGGCGGGAATCAGACCGCGTGTGGAGATGAATCCGATCCTTTTAAAGCCGACAGGGGATATGGGCTCCCAGGTGATCGTAAACGGCGAGATTCTGAGGAATATGACCGCCCGTGAGTATTTTGCATATAAGAAGGAGCTGGTGCCGGATATTATGAGGGCCTTCCATAAGCTGGAGGAGGAGTATGATATCATCGTCATCGAGGGCGCGGGCAGTCCGGCGGAGATTAATCTGAAGGAAGATGATATCGTAAATATGGGGCTTGCCCGGATGGTGGACGCCCCGGTGCTCCTGGTGGGAGATATCGACAGGGGCCGGCAGCCGCCTGCTGTTTGCGGGGCAGATCAGGGAAGTACAGATGACCCATGAGGGTTCGTCATATCATGTAGTGCTGACAGGCGTT
>CAQNVT010000236.1 GCA_948844705.1 uncultured Dorea sp. | reverse complement strand
GAACCAGGCTGCAGAAAATAAATACCAGGCGGATAAAAATGCGGATACAAAACTTGCAGCAACGCTCAATCCCACCATGGCAAAACATGATGAACGGCTTGGATATACAAAGGGACAGTCCAAAGATATTGACGAATTATACGGCGAGTACCAGGCGGGGGCAGATACCGATTCAAAAGCACCGCTTACAAACTATACGTTTGAGGATGCGGAACCTAGTATTGTAGGAAAGAGGGGATAATGTATGTATAAGATAGCAAAAGAAAATCTTTCCGCATTATTCCGGCTGATCGCGGAAACCTGCGAGCTGTATCTTCCGGTTAAGACGGCCGGACAGACGAATTTTGCGGCGTGGAACGAAGACGCGGAGGTTGACCTTGATACTTTAAAGACTGTGAAATCAGCAAAGGACGCATTTTTCCCGCAGAGCGAGGGGCTTTATACGGTGAAAAAGGAAGGAAAGAAAATGTCCGTAGAACCGGAAAGCTTAAAGGAGCAGGATTTTGTGGTATTTGGTATGAGGGCCTGCGACGTGAAGGGAATGGAGGTTCTTGACAACGTATTCCTGGCCGACCCGGTAGATACCTTCTACGCGTCGAGAAGAGACCATGGAACCATTGTAGCCATGGCCTGTCATGAGCCGGAGGAGACCTGTTTCTGTAAGGTGTTCGGCGTGAACGCGGCAAGTCCGGCATCTGACGTTGCCGTGTGGACCGTGGGGGAGGAGCTTTACTGGAAGGCGCAGACCGAAAAGGGCGAGGCTCTTACGGAGGCGGTAAAGGGACTTTTAACAGAGGCATCCGCATCGGAAGAGACAGCGGTAGAAGCAGAAAAGGACGCGATCCATAAGATCACGGAGAAGCTGCCCTTTATGAATCTTTCCCTGGAAGGCTGGAACGGAGACGCTCTTTCTGAGAAATTTGACTCTCCCTTATGGGAGGAATTATATAAACCATGTCTGGCATGCGGTACCTGTACCTTTGTATGTCCGACCTGCCAGTGCTATGATATCAAGGATTACACCGCAGGAAATACTGTTTCCCGTTACAGATGCTGGGATTCCTGTATGTATTCGGATTTTACGATGATGGCCCACGGCAACAACCGTACGAGCCAGATGCAGAGATTCCGCCAGAGATTCATGCACAAGCTTGTGTACTATCCGGCAAATAACGACGGAATGTATTCCTGCGTCGGATGCGGCCGCTGTGTGGAGAAATGCCCGTCGGCCCTTAATATTGTTAAGGTAATCAAGGCATTTCAGAATCAGGGAGGTGAAAAATAATGGGTGAATGTACATGTCATAAAAATTATACGTTAGATACTCTCATTCCAAAGGTAGGCGTGATCACCGATATCCGTCAGGAGACTCCGGATGTAAAGACCTTCCGTGTAAATGCACCGGAGGGCGGCAAGCTCTTCGAGCACATGCCGGGACAATGCGCCATGGTATGCGCGCCGGGTATCAGCGAGGGTATGTTTTCCATTACTTCTTCGCCGACAAATAAGGAATACCAGGAGTTCAGCATTAAGAAATGCGGGATCCTCACCGATTACCTCCACAGCCTGGAGGTGGGTGACGAGATCACGGTCCGCGGCCCATACGGCAATTCCTTCCCGGTAGAGACAGAGCTTAAGGGGAAGAACCTCTTATTTATCGCAGGCGGTATCGGTCTTGCACCCCTTCGTTCTGTTATTAATTATGTCATCGATAACAGAGAGAATTACGGAACGGTTGATATCGTTTATGGTTCCCGTTCGGCGGAGGATCTGGTCCAGCTTAAGGAAATCCAGGAAGTATGGATGAAGACGGAGGGAATTAATGTTTATCTGACCATCGACAGAGAGCAGGAGGGATGGGACGGACATGTAGGATTTGTTCCGAATTATGTAAAGGAGCTTGGCTTTGACACAGACAGGACGGCTCTGGTATGCGGACCTCCGATTATGATCAAGTTCGTGCTTTCGGGCCTTAAGGAGCTTGGATTTACGACTGAGCAGGTGTACACCACACTTGAGCTTCGCATGAAGTGCGGCGTAGGAAAATGCGGCCGCTGCAATATCGGCTCCAAGTATGTGTGCAAGGACGGTCCGGTGTTCCGGTTTGACGAAATAGATGAACTGCCGAATGAATACTAATAGAAAGGAATCGAATGACATGGAAAAAATGGTAAATGTATATTTTAGCGGTAAGAGATACAGCGTTCCGGCAGATCTCACAATTATGACCGCCATGGAATACGCAGGTTATACATGGAAAAGAGGCTGCGGCTGCCGCCACGGTTTCTGCGGCGCCTGCGCGACTGTATACAGAATCAAAGGGAAAAATGAATTAAAGACATGTCTTGCCTGTCAGACTCAGGTAGAGGAGGGTATGTATGTGGCAAGCATTCCGTTCTTCCCGACAGATAAGAGAACCTATGAAATCGGGGATATCAGGCCGACCCAGCAGATTATGATGGAGCTTTACCCGGAAATTTACAGCTGTATCGGATGTAATGCCTGTACAAAAGCCTGCCCGCAGGATTTAAATGTTATGCAGTATATCGCCTACGCACAGCGCGGTGAATTCGAGAAATGTGCGGAGGAATCCTTTGACTGCATCGGATGCGGATGCTGTACTGTAAGGTGTCCGGCAGGAATCTCCCATCCGCATGTAGGCGTCCTGGCAAGACGTCTTACCGGAAAATATATCGCTCCTAAGACAGAGCATCTTGAAACGCGTGTAGAAGAGGTCAACAAGGGTGAGTATGATGAGCTTATTGAGCAGATCATGCAGAAACCGATTACGGAAATACAGGAACTTTATAATACAAGAGAAATTGAAAAGTAAAGGGAGGGCGTAAAATCATGTATACACCATATCCAGAGAATATGATGGAATCCATCAAAAAGGTAGAGGCTACAAGGGCAGAACGTATGTCTACAGAACCCAGACGTCTGACTGCCGATGAAAAAGATGCTCTCCTTAAGGAATTCCATCCGGATTATAATCCGGATGCATTTGCGGAGATTAAAGTGGGTCCGAACAAGGGACAGAAGGCTCCGGTTGAGCTTGCTGAAATGCTTCACTCCACAAGCCGCATCCTGAATGAGGATATTGACATTACAAAAATTGACTATGATGTAGACGTACTTGTAATCGGAGGAGGAGGCGCCGGATCATCCTGTGCCATTGAGGCGCATAATGCGGGTGCAAACGTTATGATCGTCACAAAGCTTCGTATCGGCGATGCCAACACGATGATGGCCGAAGGCGGCATCCAGGCGGCGGACAAGGAAAATGATTCCCCGGTGCAGCATTATCTGGACTGCTTCGGCGGCGGACATTTTGCCGCAAGGCCGGAGCTTGTAAGGCGTCTTGTAATGGAGGCTCCGGATGCGATTAAATGGCTTAATGAGCTTGGAGTTATGTTTGATAAGGACGCGGACGGACGTATGGTAACGACCCACGGCGGCGGTACATCCAGAAAGAGAATGCATGCTTGTAAGGATTATTCCGGAGCTGAAATTATGCGGACTCTTCGGGACGAAGTATTAAACCGTAAAATTCCGGTTGTTGAATTCACCTCTGCGGTGGAGATTATCAAGGATGAGAAGGGTCAGGCGGCGGGCGCCGTTCTTCTCAATATGGAAACCGGAGATTATTCTGTCGCAAGAGCAAAGACGGTTGTAATAGCAACGGGCGGCGCGGGAAGAATGCACTATCAGGGCTTCCCCACATCGAACCATTACGGGGCAACGGCAGACGGACTCATCTTAGGATACAGGGCGGGAGTGCCGCTTCTCTATCAGGATTCTATCCAGTATCATCCGACGGGCGTAGCACATCCGGTACAGCTACAGGGTGCGCTTGTTACGGAAAAGCTTTTGGGAAAAGGGGATATGCTGTTTTATCCGCAGGGGTATCCGAAACCGGCGAGAGTGCAGGGTGCGTTTATTTCAGATGATGAAGTGGAAGATGTTGTAAACTTTTTGAAGGATCAGAATATCATTACACAGTACAGTCCCGATATCGAGCAGCAGATGAAATCGGTATCTGCCGCGACGGGCGGGGGTACATCGGATACATCCTCCGCCTTTGACGAATATTTCGTGGAAGCCGGAAGGTTTATCATTGAAAAGGATAAAGCTTCCATCGGCATGCTGCAGAGAGTATTCAAGATCGGATTTAACCGGGCGGCGCGGATCATGGATCAACTCTGTGAGGCCGGCGTAGTCGGTGAGGAGGAGGGCACAAAACCCCGTAAGGTGTTGATGAGCCCGGAACAGTTTGAAAGTTTTGTGGAGGAAGCGGTATGACCATGATAAAAACAGATATTGAGATCGCGCAGGAGGCTGTGTTAGAGCCTGTTGAAAAAGTGGCAGAGAGGTGCGGCATTCGGGCGGAAGAACTGGAATTGTACGGAAAATACAAGGCAAAACTGTCGGAGGAATATATTTCCTCCCTGCGGGATAAGGCGGACGGGAAACTGATCCTCGTCACGGCGATCAACCCCACACCGGCCGGGGAAGGAAAAACGACTACCACAGTGGGACTCGGGGAAGCTTTCTGGAGGCTTGGGAAAAATGCGGTGATCGCTTTGAGGGAGCCGTCCCTTGGGCCGTGCTTTGGCATCAAGGGAGGTGCTGCGGGCGGAGGCTACGCCCAGGTTGTGCCGATGGAGGATCTGAATCTGCATTTTACAGGGGATTTCCATGCCATCACTTCCGCAAACAATCTGTTGGCAGCTCTTTTAGATAACCACATCCAACAAGGAAACATGCTGCGGATCGATACGAGAAATATTGTCTGGAAACGCTGCCTTGATATGAATGACAGGGTGCTCAGGAATGTGATCGTCGGTATGGGGAGCAAAGCGGACGGTTTTGTGAGGGAAGATCACTTTGTGATCACAGTGGCGTCCGAGATCATGGCAGTGTTATGCCTTGCGGAGGATATGCGGGATCTGAAAGAACGGCTGGGGAGAATTGTTGTGGCCTACGATCTGGATGGAAAGCCGGTGACCGCCTCCGATCTGCAGGCGGTCGGTTCCATGGCAGCCCTTTTAAAAGATGCCATAAAACCCAATCTGATTCAGACCTTAGAGCATACGCCGGCGCTTGTGCACGGCGGTCCGTTTGCCAATATTGCTCACGGCTGCAATTCTGTCCGCGCTACGAGGACGGCGCTGAAAATGGCGGATTACTGTATCACAGAGGCGGGGTTTGGAGCAGACCTGGGGGCGGAGAAGTTTTTTGACATCAAATGCCGTATGTCGGGCTTAAAACCTGATGCGGTGGTGCTGGTAGCGACTGTGCGGGCACTGAAATATAACGGCGGTATAAAGAAGGAGGAGCTCGGTGCGGAGAATCTGGAAGCGTTGAGTGCTGGCATCGTTAATCTGGAGAAACATATTGAAAATCTGAAGAAGTACGGCGTGCCGGTAGTTGTGACGCTGAACAGATTTCTGACGGATACGGAGGCGGAACTGGCTTATGTGAGGACGTTCTGTGAAGAGAGAGGCTGTGAGTTCGCACTCTCGGAGGTATGGGAAAAGGGCGGCGAAGGAGGCATTGCGCTGGCAAAAAAGGTGCTTGCCGCGCTGGAGAAGGGAAGTTGTTTCCATGTATTGTACGAAGACTCTCTCTCGCTGAAAGAAAAAATAGAGACGGTTGCCGGGGAAATTTACGGAGCGGAAGGTGTTTCTTATGCGGCATCGGCGGCAAAACAGATCGCGCAGCTTGAGAAGCTGGGCTTTGGACATCTGCCGGTCTGCATGGCGAAGACACAGTATTCTCTGTCGGATGATGCGTCACTTTTAGGCAGGCCAAAAGGGTTTACAGTGAATGTCAGAGAGGCTTATGTGTCTGCCGGTGCAGGCTTTGTGGTAGTGCTGACCTGCTAGAATACATGGGACCGGGGATTGAAAGCATATCATTTTCTATGACGCTTTCTGTATTTTTAGGGGTAAACCCGTT
>CAQNVT010000235.1 GCA_948844705.1 uncultured Dorea sp. | reverse complement strand
TCTTTTTGGCAAGGGCTATTAGCTGAAAAACCCAACCGCACAGGTGGAAAGATTTTAAGTATACTTATTACAACAATATCATAACAGTATGTGCTCGGACAACCTGCCTCGCAGAAAGGCGCAGATGCTATTAATCTGTGACTGTTTTTTATCTTGCTGATCTGCCGCAGTCTGTATGGGCTGCGGTTTTTTTGTTCTTATATACATCAAAAAATATGTATGTCAAAGAGGCCGCAGTCCCGGCACAAATTCATTTGTTTTATAAGTTGGGAGGAAATTTCATATGCAAAAATTCAGAACCTATATGAAACGCTACGGCCCTTTTTATCTGCTGGGCTTTGCAGGTATGGTGATCAGCATCATTCTTGACATGGCGGCGCCGCAGATTACGAAGCACATCATAGATGATGTAATCGTAGGGGGTAATCTTAAGCTCCTTACCCGGCTTTTGCTGGGGCTTCTCGGTATTGGAGCAGGGCGTGCGTTTTTTCAGTACATAAAAGAATTCACTTATGATGCGGTCGGTGTTTCCGTCGGATATCATATGCGGAGGGATCTTTTCCGTCATATTCAGACGATGTCGATGGACTTTTTTGACAGACACAACACAGGTGAATTGATGACGCGTGTTAAGGAGGACGTCGATAAAGTATGGATGGCGGCCGGCTTTGTGGGGATTTTGGCGGTGGAGGCCGTGACTCATACCATATTGGTGCTGTTCTTTATGTTCCGCCTGAATCCGGTACTGACCATGGTTCCGCTTATCGTCCTTCCGTTGATCGGGGTCTGTGCTGTCAGGATGGAAAGAAAGCTTGGCGAGGTATACGACAGGATCAGCGAGGAGACTGCGGAGCTTAATACGGTTGCACAGGAGGCGCTGTCCGGTATCCGCACAGTGAAGGCTTTTGCACAGGAAGGATATGAGATTAAAAAATTCGGCAGGCATAATCGGAAATTTTATGATCTTAACATGGAACAGGCAGGGATTGTTGCCGGTTACCAGCCGGCCATTACGTTTCTGGGGAATGCCATGCTGCTTACCGTCATTATAGCAGGCGGGCTGATGGTTATTTACGGACATATGACGCTCGGAGATCTGGGTGCATTTTCCGAATATGCCAACAATGTGATCTGGCCGATGGAAATTTTGGGATGGCTCAGCAATGACATTGCATCTGCATTCGCGTCGTGGAAGAAGATTCATAAGATTGCCGGACAGACACCTCAGATCACCGGGCCCAAGGACGGAGCAGCTCCGGAGAAGATAACGGGAAGACTTGAGTTTCGGAATGTGGGCTTCTCGTTAAACGGCCAGGAGATTTTAAAGGATATCAATCTGGAGCTGAAGCCGGGGCAGATGCTTGGAATTATGGGGATGACAGGGTCTGGCAAAACGACGCTTGCCAACCTGATTCAGCGGTTTTATGACGTGACGGAGGGAAGTATCCTTCTTGACGGGAAGGATATACGCTCCCTGCCTTTAAGCAGCTTGCGCGCCGCCGTGTCCGTCGTGATGCAGGATGTCTTTCTGTTCTCGGATTCTGTAACGGAAAATGTAAAGACCGGAAGAAGGGCCGGGCTTACGCAGGATACCGTAGAATGGGCGGCCGAAAATGCCGGCGCCGCCCGGTTTATCGAAGGGCTCGGGAAAAAATATGAGACGGTTGTCGGCGAGCGGGGCGTGGGACTTTCCGGCGGACAGAAGCAGCGCTTAAGTATTGCCCGTGCTATCGCGAAGCAGCCTCCGGTACTGATTCTTGACGACGCCACCTCTGCCCTTGACATGGAGACGGAGCAGCTGATTCAGAAAAATTTAAGAAGGGTAGATAACACTACGAAAATCATTATCGGACACCGGATTTCGGCGGTCCGCGCCGCCGACGAGATCATTGTTCTTGATAACCATACGATCGCCGAGCGGGGAACGCATGAGGAGCTTATGGAAATGAAGGGGCGCTATTACCGTACCTGGTGTGTGCAGTATGAAAACAGAGAGGAGGAAGCAGTATGCCGGTAAATTCTGCAAGAGACGACGAGCTGATAAGAGAGGTTTCTAAAAGGGAAACACTCATAAGATTATATAAATATCTGTTTGTGTATAAAAAGCAGCTTGCCTTTGTGGGGCTCCTGCTTTGTGTTACGATTTCCGTCACGCTTGCCACACCGCTTATGATCGAGCTGGCCGTAGATACTTACGTGGCCGATTCTGATGTAAAGGGGCTTTTGAGTCTCGCGGCCGTTGGATTTTTGCTGTTTCTCCTCTGCATGCTTTGCAGACAGGGATGGATGCGCATAATTGCAGATGTTACGAATCAGGTGCTGATGACGATACGGGGCCGGCTGTACGAGCACATCCAGACCTTAAGCTTTCATTTTTTTGACAGCAGGCCGACGGGAAAGATCCTTGCCCGTATCGTCGGAGACATCAATTCTCTTAAAGACATGCTCTCGGACAGCGTGACCAAGCTGATTCCGGATCTTCTGACGTTGATCGGAATTGCCTGTATTATGCTGATCAAGAGCTGGAAGCTGGCTCTTGCGGCATTTTTGACGCTTCCCGTGCTTGCGGTCGGAATGTTTGTCATTCAGACATGGGCTCACAGGCTATGGCAGATCCACAGAAAGAAAAATTCGAACCTGAATGCGTTCATTCATGAAAATTTTTCCGGAATCCGTATTGTCCAGAGTTTTGCCGCAGAACCGGAAAGAGAGGAAGATTTTGACCGGTGTTCTATGGAATACCGGGACAGCTTTATAGATGCGGTAAGGGTTGCGGATCTGTTTGGCGCTCTTGTGGAAATCGTGTGGGGCCTGGGCGGATTTCTCCTTTACTTTATCGGGATTCGTATTGTGGGAGCACAGGAGATCGGTGTGGGAACCTTTCTGGCATTTTCTACGTATCTTGGAATGTTCTGGAGCCCGATCCGGAATCTTGCGAGCTTTTATAATAAGATCGTAACGAATATTTCTGCGGCGGAGAGGGTATTTGATATTCTTGACACTCCGGCGGATATTAAGGATCGGGAGGGAAGCGTCAGACTTCCTGAGATCAGGGGAGAGGTCGCTTTTGAGAATGTAAGCTTTGCCTATACGGATGAACCGGACCGTCTTGTTCTTGAAAACGTAAGCTTTAAGGCCGCTCCCGGTGAGACGATCGCGCTGGTAGGGCCCACCGGTGCGGGAAAGACGACGATCGTAAACCTGATCAGCCGGTTTTATGATGTGACAGGCGGACATGTCAGGATCGACGGCTATGATACCAGGGATGTCACTCTGGAAAGTCTGCGTAAGCAGATGGGAGTTATGACACAGGATACCTTTCTGTTTACCGGTACGATCCGGGAAAATATCTGTTACGGAAGAATGGATGCATCCGAGGAGGAGATGATCGCTGCTGCAAAGGCAGTAAATGCCCATGATTTTATCATGAAAACCGAAAACGGCTATGACACAAGAATCAGCGAGCGCAGCTCGGGGCTGTCCATCGGGCAGCGGCAGCTCCTTGCGTTTGCCCGTACGATGCTGAGACCCGAGAAT
>CAQNVT010000234.1 GCA_948844705.1 uncultured Dorea sp. | reverse complement strand
CCCGTCAGCAAAGAAGTTGCAGAAAGCTATCAAAGACGGCTGGAAGCAATTTTACAACAACGACCGCAAAGCTGGCGGGAAAATATAAATTAAAAGGGAAAAAGCCTCTCCTTGTTGCCTGTGACGTTTACCGTCCCGCAGCGATCAGGCAGCTGCAGGTAAACGGTGAAAAGCAGGGCGTGGAAGTATTTTCCATGGGAGAGAATCATAAGCCTGCCGATATTGCAAAGGCTGCCCTTGAGCATGCGAAAAAGCATGGAAACACACCGGTGATCCTTGACACGGCCGGCCGTCTTCATATTGATGAGGATATGATGGCAGAGCTTCAGGAGATCAAGGATACGGTGGAGGTACACCAGACGATTCTCGTGATCGATGCGATGACCGGTCAGGATGCGGTAAATGTCGCAAAGGAATTTAACGAAAAGGTCGGTGTAGACGGCGTTATCGTCACAAAGCTTGACGGCGATACGAGAGGCGGCGCCGCGCTGTCTGTCAAGGCAGTAACCGGGAAGCCGATTCTGTACGTAGGTATGGGTGAAAAGCTTTCTGATCTGGAGCAGTTCTATCCGGACAGAATGGCGTCCAGGATTCTCGGCATGGGAGACGTGCTTACGCTGATTGAGAAGGCGGAGGCTGAGATCGACGAGGAAAAGGCCCGTCAGATGTCCCAGAAGATGAAAAAGAATCAGTTTGATTTCGAGGATTATCTTGAGAGTATGAAGCAGATGAAGAACATGGGCGGCCTTGGAAGTATCATGAGCATGCTGCCGGGACTTGGCGGCATGGGCGGTATGGGCAGGATGAAGGGCTTGAGCGAGGAGCAGACAAGCCAGGCGGAAAAGAACATGGCGCGCATGGAGGCGATCATTTATTCCATGACACCTGCGGAGCGGAGGAATCCCGACATTTTAAATCCGTCCCGGAAGCACAGGATCGCAAGAGGAGCAGGTGTGGATATCAGCGAGGTCAACCGGATGGTAAAGCAGTTCGGCGAGATGAAGAAGCTGATGAAGCAATTCGGGAAGGGCGGAAAGAAAGGAAGATTCAGGATGCCGTTCTAGGATACTTATAGGATATATTGTGCATAAGCACTTTATATAAATTTTATCTAATCATTTATGGAGGTGAAAGACATGGCAGTAAAAATCAGATTAAGAAGAATGGGACAGAAGAAGGCTCCTTTCTATAGAATCGTTGTAGCTGATTCCAGATCACCGAGAGACGGAAAATGTATCGCTGAGATTGGTACTTATGATCCGAATCTGGAGCCAAGCGCAATTTCCGTAGACGAGGAAGCGGCAAAGAAGTGGCTGAACAACGGTGCACAGCCGACAGAAGTTGTAAGCAAGATTTTCAAAGCAGCAGGCATTGAAAAATAAGCAGAAAACTTCGGAGGTGCAGGGCATATGAAAGAGTTAGTTGAAGTAATCACAAAGGCTTTGGTTGACGATCCGGACAGTGTTGTGGTAAATGAGCGTACAGAAAAGAAGACAATGGTTCTTGAGGTACGCGTTGCCGATTCCGATATGGGAAAGGTGATCGGAAAGCAGGGACGCATCGCAAAAGCGATCCGCTCTGTCGTAAAGGCCGCAGCAGCGAAGGAAGACAAAAAGGTCATTGTAGATATTATGGATTAACGTGTCCGTTTGCGGACTTAAGGGGACAGACCCGAATGAGAAATGGGTCTGTCTCTATTTCTATCGTGGAAAATATGGAAAAAGTGACGCTTTAAGGCAAGGAGTGTATCTATGGAGAAGATGTTTAAGGTAGGGGTGATCACGTCCACCCACGGTGTGCGGGGAGAGGTCAAGGTATTCCCTACGACAGATGACAGCGCACGTTTTAAGGAATTGAAAAAGGTTCTTCTTGATACGGGAAAGGAGCTGCTGACGCTTGAGGTCCAGGGAGTGAAGTTTTTCAAGCAGTTCGTGATCCTTAAGTTTAAGGGGATTGATGATATAAATGAGATCGAAAGGTACAGGCATTGTTCTCTGTTTGTTATGAGAGAGGATGCCGTGCCGCTTTCGGAAGGTGAATATTTTATTGCCGATATGCTTGGTATGGAGGTTGTAACCGAGGACGGAGAAAGGTTTGGAACATTTAAGGATGTTATAGAAACGGGGGCAAATGATGTGTATGTGGTTGACAGCCCTGTTTACGGCGAGGTGCTGCTTCCGGCAATCAGGGAGTGTATTCTTAAGGTAGATATAAAGGAGAAGAGAATGACGGTGCATCTTATGAAAGGACTGATCTCATGATGCGGTTTTATATTATGACCTTATTCCCGGAGATGGTCATGGGGTGCCTGAACACAAGTATTACCGGGCGAGCCATGGCAAAGGGAATTTTGTCGGTTGAGGCGGTAAATATCAGAGATTATGCATTTAACAAGCACAACAGTGTGGATGATTATCCCTACGGAGGCGGAGCCGGGATGCTGATGCAGGCGGAGCCGGTATATCAGGCATACGAGGCCGTAAGAGAACGGATAAGAACAGGCGGCGCACATATTTCGGAGGCGGAAGAAGTGCAGGAAAAGAAAAGGCCCCGGGTCGTGTATCTGTCGCCCCAGGGCAGGACGTTTAACCAGAGGATGGCGGAAGAATTTGCGGAAGAGGAGGAGCTGATCCTTCTGTGCGGCCATTATGAGGGGATCGATGAGCGTGTGCTGGAAGAAATCGTGACAGATTATGTGTCGATCGGCGATTATGTGTTGACGGGCGGGGAGCTTCCCGCTATGATTATGGTAGATGCCATTGCAAGGCTGGTTCCGGGAGTACTTCACAATGATGTGTCGGCGGAATTCGAAAGCTTTCAGGACAGCCTGTTGGAGTATCCGCAGTATTCGAGGCCGGAGGTGTGGCATGATAAAAGAGTGCCGGATATACTTCTCTCGGGGCATCACGCCAATGTGGAAAAATGGAGGCGCGAGCAGTCCGTGATCCGTACCGCGAGATTAAGGCCGGACCTTCTTGAAAAGGCTGAGCTTACGGAAGTGGAAAAAGCGCTGGCAGAAGAGGAGAGGAAGAACTATGAGGAAAAAACAAAATTTTCAGTGGAATGAGATGACGATGGGAACCTGCTATTATCCGGAGCACTGGGACAAGGCTCTCTGGGAAGAGGATCTTGACAGGATGCTCGAAGCGGGGATCACGGTAATACGAATCGCAGAATTTGCATGGAATAAGGTGGAGCCGGAAGAAGGCGTATTTGATTTTACTTTTTTTGACGAGTTTCTTGACCTGTGTCATAAAAAGGGTATGAAGGTCATCTTCGGAACGCCTACTGCAACGCCGCCGGCATGGCTTACGGAAAAGTATCCGGAGGTGTTAAATGCTACGCAGGACGGCGTACTCTACCGGCACGGCGGAAGGAGACATTACAATTATAATTCGCCTGTCTATCAGAAGCTCAGTGCAAGAATCGTAGAAAAAGAGGCGGAGCATTACGGAAAGCATCCGGCGGTCGCAGGCTGGCAGATCGATAACGAATTAAACTGTGAGACCTGCGAGTTTTACTCCGAGGCAGATTCGGCGGCCTTCCGTGTTTTTCTGAAGAAAAAGTACGAAACGCTGGATAAGCTTAATGCGGCATGGGGGACGGTATTCTGGAACCAGACCTACACGGACTGGGAGCAGATCTATGTGCCCCGCACAGTCCTTAATAAGGGCTTCAATCCCCATCTGCATCTGGATTACTATCGTTTTGTATCGGACAGCATGCGCAGGTTCTGTAAGCTTCAGGCGGATATTCTCAGAAAATATATTAAGCCGGGAGACTATATTACTACGAACGGAATCTTCTGGAATGTAGATAATCATGAGATGGAGAAGGAATCGCTGGATGTATTTACCTATGATTCCTATCCCAGCTTCGCCTTCGGCCTGGACAGAGATCCGAAGACGGCAACGGATCTCAATGACCGCAGATGGACAAGACATCTGATCGAGAGCCGTTCGGTATGTCCTCATTTTGGAATTATGGAGCAGCAGTCGGGAGCAAACGGATGGACGACCCGCATGGAAGGTCCGGCGCCGAGACCGGGACAGCTTACCCTATGGGCAATGCAGAGTGTGGCACAGGGAGCAGACTATATCTCCTTCTTCCGGTGGAGAACCTGTACCTTTGGAACAGAGATCTACTGGCATGGAATCCTGGATTATGATAACCGGGATAACAGAAAGCTTAAAGAGGTAAAGGATTTTTATAAGAAGCTTAAGAAGCTTGATCCTGTCTGCGGAGCAGAAAATGCGGCGGCCTTTGCCCTGCTTAAGGATTACGATAATGAGTGGGATACGGAGGTCGACGCATGGCATGAGCGGGTGGCATCCGCAAGCGAGGCAGAGATCTTCGCGGCGTCCGAATTGAATCACACGCCGTATGATATCATCTACCTTAAGGATGACAGCGAGGCAGAAGAGCTGTCAAAATATCCGGTTATGTTCTATCCGCATCCGATTCTTATAAACAAGGAAAGAATAAAGGTTTTGAAAGAATACGTAGAAAACGGCGGCACGCTGATTCTTGGTTGCCGTTCCGGGTACAAGGATATGAACGGGAAATGCGTGATGCTTCCTCAGCCGGGTCTGTTCGCCGGGCTTACCGGAACGGACATCCGCGATTTTACCTTCACAAGCCCCGCAGAGGATGCCGTTACCGCTGATTTTAACGGCACCCGGATCGAGATGCCGGTATTTAACGATATCCTCACCCCGCTCGGCGATACCAGGGTACTCGCCGCATACGAAAACAGCTACTACAAAGGAGAAGCCGCCCTCACCGAAAGAAAGCTCGGAAAAGGATGTGTACTCCACTTCGGAGCTACCTTCTCCCGTGAAAACGTAAAACAGCTTTTTGATTATACCGGGATCCTGCACCCCTTTAAAGATATTATTGAGGCTCCGGAAACCGTAGAAGTAGTATTAAGGAGAAAAACCGGAAAACTGCCAGAATACTATGAATACGGAACATTACTCCGCATTCCGAAAAACGTGAAACGGAAGGGTTATGTTATGGCCGGATGGGATTGT
>CAQNVT010000233.1 GCA_948844705.1 uncultured Dorea sp. | reverse complement strand
GTGCTAAGGGTCGCAAGAAGCTGACCGTATCGGACGAGTCGACGTTCAAATACGCTTAGTCCCTCCCTGCACAAAGAGACGGCGTGGACAAGTACGGAACCAGTATTCCCAATTATCATTATGAGGACTGCGTAAGACTGCTCCGGCTGTATGAGGAAAAGGAATTGAAGAATCCTGCGGTAGTGATCGATGCAAACCATTCAAATTCAAATAAGGCATATAAGGAGCAGATCCGTATTGTAAGCGAGGTTCTTCACAGCCGCCGCATGAATGACGGCTTAAAGAGGCTGATCAAGGGCGTCATGGTCGAGAGTTATCTTATGGAAGGGAGACAGGACATCAGCGACAATATGGTATATGGAAGATCGATCACGGATCCGTGCATCGGATGGGAGGATACAGAAAGGCTGCTTCTGAAGATTGCGGAAGAATGTTAATTCTTATCCCGCAATTCCAACAGGCTTATATATTCCATAAGATCTTTTCTGGATTTGGAGGATAGCTTGCTGTAGCGGAGAAGCAGATCTTTTTCGTCGGAGGTGCAGACTTCTTTTCTCGGCGGGTCCAGACGGACGATATCTCCGCCGTCCAGAAGATAGTCTACAGATACATGAAACAGATTGGCAAGAGCCGTCAGCTTTTCGTGAGAGGGCTGGCGGTTCTTTGTTTCATATCCGGCGATCGTGGAGCGTGCAACATTAAGACGGGCAGCAACATATTTTTGTGTCATTTCATTTTCAAGTCTGAGTTCTTTTAATTTCTGGTCAAATGACATGAAAGCGTCCTCCTTTGTAAATATGTATAATTTTACCAATTCTGTAATTAAAGAGATACATGAAGTGCCGAATGTCAACAAAGTGTTGCGATTTACGTTGCGTTTCGAAACGCAGGAATTGTCATGCGGAAAGAATTGTTTGTTGACATTTGCATATAAAAGTGATAAAAATGTATATATGAATAATGAAGCTTGATAGAGGCGCGGATTTCATCAGTACCGTAAAGCGACAGTCGGGGAGACTGCTTTTAAGGGAAAGGGGAAGCCGCCGAAGAGATGCTATATCCCCGTGTATCGTCTCTGGGACGCAGTCAGAATATGCTGCGGACTGTCACATCAGTGGAGCGCTATCAGAGTATGGATGAATTATGCCATGGGCGCGCCGTTTCAGCGTTGTTCATGGTATTTTTATGCATTTGCCGGATGTATACAGATACGAAAAATCAAAAGGGAAAGGACATAAGAGAATGAGAGGAAAGAAAAAAGCATTTGCGAGAGTATTTGTATTTTTATGTGTATTAATGTGCAGCTCTCTGACCGTGTTTGCGGCAGACGAGGCTGCGGAGTATGTGCCGGACATGTATGCGACCTTCTGGGCGCTGATACCGCCGGTGGTGGCGATCGTGCTGGCGCTTATTACGAAGGAGGTATACAGTTCCTTATTCGTAGGAATTTTGATCGGCGGTCTGTTTTATTCGGGCTTTCAGTTTGAGCTTACCATTACCCATGTATTTCAGGACGGTATTGTAGGAGTACTGTCCGACTCTTATAATGTAGGTATTCTTGTATTTCTTGTTGTGCTGGGAATCATGGTGTGCATGATGAACAAGGCGGGCGGCTCGGCGGCTTTCGGACGCTGGGCAGGCGAGCATATTAAAAGCCGGGTGGGCGCGCAGCTTGCGACGGTTGCACTCGGTGTGCTGATTTTTATCGATGACTACTTTAACTGTCTGACGGTGGGAAGCGTTATGCGTCCGGTTACGGATAAGCACAATATATCAAGAGCGAAGCTTTCTTATCTGATCGATGCGACGGCTGCGCCGGTATGTATCATTGCGCCGATCTCCTCCTGGGCGGCGGCAGTTACGGGCTTTGTGGAGGGAGAGGATGGATTTTCCATCTTCATCCGGGCGATTCCGTATAATTATTACGCGCTTCTTACGATCGTAATGATGATCACGATCATTGTGCTGAATATTGATTTCGGACAGATGAAGCTTCACGAGGAAAATGCGGTGAAGGGCGACTTGTATACGACGCCGGACAGACCCTATGCAAATGCGGAGGAGGATGTCACAGAGTCGAAGGGAACGGTGATCGATCTGGTATTTCCGATCATCGTGCTGATTATTTGCTGTGTGATCGGTATGATCTATACGGGAGGATTCTTTGCCGGAGCAGGCTTTGTGGAGGCATTTTCAGGAAGCGATGCATCGGTGGGCCTGATGCTTGGAAGCTTCTTTGCATTTTTGATTACGATTGTATTCTATGCGCTGCGGAAGGTATTAAAGTTCAGCGAGTCTATGGCGTGTGTTCCGGACGGATTTAAGGCGATGGTTCCTGCGATCCTGATCCTTACCTTTGCATGGACGCTGAAGGCTATGACAGACAGCCTCGGAGCGGCAGAGTTTGTTGCGGGGACTATGGATTCTGCGGCAAAGGGGCTTGTAAGCCTGCTTCCGGCGATCATCTTTTTAGTAGGATGCTTTCTGGCATTCGCAACCGGAACCTCATGGGGAACCTTCGGTATCCTGATCCCGATTGTTGTTGCGGTGTTTGCGGGAACCAATGAGAATATGATGATTATGTCGATCTCCGCATGTATGGCAGGAGCAGTGTGCGGCGACCATTGCTCGCCCATCTCCGATACGACGATCATGGCATCGGCGGGTGCGCAGTGTAATCATGTAAATCATGTGACAACGCAGCTCCCTTATGCGGTGACAGTGGCGGCAGTGTCATTTGTGACCTATGCGATCGCGGGATTTATCCGGAATCCGTTTATCTGCCTGCCGATCGGTATCGTGCTGATGGTCGGAACCTTGCTTGTAATCAAGAAGCTTGCGGAGAATAAATAAAATTGCTTTGTGATTCGGGGCGGGGTAAGGTCCAATCCGGGACGTAGTAAAATTAATTTTACTACGTCCCGGAT
>CAQNVT010000232.1 GCA_948844705.1 uncultured Dorea sp. | reverse complement strand
GAAGCAGCAGAGCCGGAAGTAAAATTAAATGCAAAAGAAGCAGCTAAAGACAGAGGGGTGCGTATATTGGAGGGAAATTCTTTTTTCTTTGTATACTGGTTAAAGGAAACCATCAGCAGGCGCTTCAGGCATCGCTCCAGATTAGGACGGTCCGCATCTGAGAAGGTTCCGGTCCTGGGAAGAGACAATATGAATTCCTGGGGCGAATAATAATATTTCGGTGTCGCCCGCCTCGTGATGCAGTCCGGGCAGAAGTTTTCGGATAAGGTATAATCGCTGCCCGTAAAAAAGTGAATCCAGGAGGTGATGGTTTTTTCCGTGCAGACACGCTTGCCCCGGTGGGGAAGCTCCGGAAGGATGATAAAAAACTGACCCTCTCCAAGCTCGACCTCCCAGTCATTTTGTTCCAGATAGAGATGCCCGCTGTGCACGTAAATGAAATCAAAGGCATTGTGGATCACACGGCGTTCGTGGATATCGCCGGGACGGTAGATGCATTTTCCGCCGACAATATAATAAGGAAGAGGGGGACAGGGTATATTTAAAAATTTCATATGTATTCTCCATTATAGCCTTACAATTTATAAATATCAATTTTATTATATCAGAATACAAGGTAATCATCAATAAAAATCCGAATTTTTGGAGGATAAGTTTATCTTGAAAAATTTTTTTGATAAAAAAAAGGAAAAGGATAAAGGGATAATATTGATTTTGTTGCATGAAAATAGAACAATTTTTTCTTATATTGTGTGGAATGTGTTTAATGACAATGAAATTTTTTGATTTTATAGTAATAATATATAAAATAGTAGAAAAGTTACTCGTATTCTTAGGTAGAATTTACAGATTACCGGTACGCCTGTACCGGATTTGTTTTTAAAGGATAGCAGTAATGAGGGGAGAATAAGATGTCAAAAAAGAATCATTTTATTTCTATAAAAAATGTATCAATCAGTGATTCGTTCTTTTCACCGATCCAGAAGACGGTAATGGATGTGATGATCCCTTATCAGGAAAAGGCGCTCCATGATGAGATTCCGGATATTAAAAAGAGCCATGTGATAGAAAACCTGCGGATTGCCGCGGGAGAAAGCGATGAGAAATACTACGGACGTATCTTTCAGGACAGTGATCTTGCGAAATGGATCGAGGCAGCCGCCTATTCGCTGACCTTAAGGCCGGATCCGGAGCTTGAGGCCCGCGTCGATGAAATTATTGACCTGATCGGAAGGGTCCAGCGGCCGGACGGATATCTGAATTCTTATTTTATTGCCGTGGCGCCCGAGCGCCGCTGGCAGAATCTGGCCGACTGCCATGAGCTTTACTGTGCCGGACATATGACGGAGGCGGCGGTTGCCTATTATGAGGCTACCGGAAAGGATGCCTTCCTTAATATCTGCCGCCGGCTGTGCGATCATATCGACGGGCGTTTCGGAAAGGATAAGATCACCGGAATACCGGGGCATGAGGAGATAGAGCTTGCGCTGATGCGGCTGTACCGGGCGACCGGTGAGGAGAGATACTTAAAGCTTGCGTCCTATTTTGTGGACGAGCGCGGAAAGGACCCCGAGTTTTTTCATAAAGAGGAAGAAAACCGGGGATGGAGCCGGACCGATTATGTAAGTAAGATGTCCGAATCCTATATGCAGAACCATAAGCCCTTAAGAGAGCAGGATAAGGTAGAGGGCCATGCCGTACGGTGCATGTATCTTCTGACGGCGGCGGCTGATATTGCGGCGGTCACAGACGACAGGGAGCTTATGTCTGCCTGCAAGAGGCTCTGGGAAAATATGGTGGAGAAACGGATGTACATAACAGGCGGGATCGGGTCCACCGCGTACGGAGAGGCATTTACGGAGGATTATGATCTTCCGAATGATACGGCGTATGCGGAAACCTGCGCGGCGGTGGGAGTCTGCTTTTTCGCCAGGCAGATGCTGGAGGCGGAAATATCCTCGCGCTATGCAGACGTAATGGAACGCGCGCTCTATAACGGAACGATCAGCGGCATGCAGCTGGACGGTACGAAGTTTTTCTATATCAATCAGCTGGAGGCCAATCCGGAAATGTCGTCGGAAATCTACGGGGAGGAGGAATATACGCCCCAGAGGATCGGCTGGTATGACTGTGCCTGCTGTCCGCCGAATCTTGCCAGGCTTCTGACCTCCCTTGGCTCCTATGTATGGTCCTCGAATGAGGATACGGTATATTCGCATTTGTTTGTCGGCGGAAATGCTTCCTTTTTGATAGGAAAAGGAGTGGATATCGCTCTGGAATCCCGTTATCCATGGGATGGAGGGCTTGTCTATACGATCAATCCTGCGGACGGCGGGGAGGAATTTACCCTTGCCGTGCGTTATCCGGGCTGGTGCCATAAGATGGAGGTTTTTATTAACGGAGAAAGGGCGGAGGATTCTCTTACGGGGGCGGACGGATACTGGCGGCTTTCACGCGTATGGAAGGCCGGCGATAAGGTCGTCTGCCATATGGACATGCCCGTGCGCAGAATCTATGCAAATCCGCTGGTGCGGGCAGACGCAGGGTGCGCGGCATTTATGCGGGGACCTGTGGTTTACGCATTCGAGGGAATCGATAACGGGGAGGCTCTGCAGACGATCCGGATTCCAAGAGATGAGGAAGTGAAAGCGCTCCCCTATGACCCGGAGCTTTTAGGAGGTATCGTACCGCTGTTTTCAATTCTGACCTTCTTGAGCATCTGGCGCACAATCACCTCTATATGCTTATCACTGATATCCACCATAAACATCAGGATTCCCGCATCTTCCCCTGCAAAATAGATGGTCTGCGACATATG
>CAQNVT010000231.1 GCA_948844705.1 uncultured Dorea sp. | reverse complement strand
GAGCCGTTATCGCATACCACGGTCAGGCCGGGGGCTGCGGGCGCCTTGTCTGCCGCGGCAGGCTTGGGGATGTAAAGGCCCATAATCTCTTCGCCGTCGGGATACTGGCACAATTCGACTGTCTCGCCGGTCTCAAGGTTGATTTCCACCAGACCTGCTTCAGTGTCGGTCGAGTAAGCCTGCAGGTATGTGTTGTTGGCGGTGTTGACACAACCTCCGGAAAGATATTGGGAAGGCAGGTCGGCCTGGGCGACCGCTTCGGTCTGTCCGGTTGTCTTGTCGACCTTGTAAAGGATAAGGTCAACACCGAGGGCGTAGAAAGTGCCGTCGTCGGCTGCTCCGACGCTCATCACACCCACCGGGAAGTCGGCAATCGGTATGCTGATGCCGTTCTCGTAGTCGGCCTTTGCCCATTTCAAGACAAGGCTTTGCCCCTCCACGGCATAGTACACGCCGTAGATATCGCCGGAAACGGGATCGAGGGCGCATCCAAGCGACATACAGTCATAGTTGACACTCTTGGAGCTGATTTTCTCCCAGGTGTCAGTGTCATATGTGTCGAGGGTCATTAAATCCATCCCAAAGATAGACATATGGCTGACACAGTAGTAGAGGCCGTCGCCGTTGTCGACGCTGCCATACATGTAGCTGCTGTTGAACATCTCCCGGCTCACCTCTTCGCCGTCCTGGTATACGATCTTCCAGAGGATCGCATCCGTACCGGCATGAGGACTTGATACAACCTGTATGGAACCGATCGGCGCCTCGCTGTTCTCCTCATAGGCCACTCCCGGCTCCTCGGTAGAAATGACCTCTGACTCAAATTCCACGGTCCGCCCCGCATCCCTTGTATCCTTTCCGTATATCTTAAAATACAGCTCATTATTTTCATCGATCCCGCCGGCTATATAAATCGGGGAATCATAATTATTCTTGAATTTAAAATCAATATATCCCTCGGCAACCGCCGCGTCTCTTGACGGGGTGACATAATCCACCAGCATGGAATGCGGATAACGCTCCACGATCTCAAGCTCCGCATAGATCACGGCATTATACAGGGTCGTAGATACCTGACAGAGTCCTCCTCCGTAGGTCTCTACCACTCTTCCGCCCTCGTAAGAGCCTCCCAGAACATACCCGTTTTCCTCCGTGTACGGCTTGGTCAGCTCCTCTACCGACAGGACCTCTCCCGGCATAAGCACAACGTCATTAAGCTTTGATACACCTGTTTTCAGGTTCTGTATCCGCTCGCCGCTTCCTGCATCCGTTGAAAAGGCTCCAAGCTCATCCTGTATGCTCTCCAGATCCGACGCTGTCACGGTGGGTTTCTCCTTCACCACGTCAGCGGTAACCGAAAATCCCTTGTGATCCCATCCGTCATTCAGATATTTTTCTATCTTTGCAAGAGCATCCGCGACATCGACCGCCTCTCCTTCCTGCTCCTTCCCGATACGGAAGCCGTCTCCCTCTTTTGTTATCGTCGCGTTTTTTGCCCGGTTCGTAAGGGAATCTGCACGCATCGCAAGAATGCTTTCTCCTGCTTCCTTGTCAATGGAAAGCTTCTCTTCAATAACAACCTTTCCCGCCGTCCTTTTAAGCTTCCAGTAGCGGCTCCAGAGACTCCCCTTCTTTCCGTAATCCGAAGCCTCGTCTACCGCGCCGTCCACTCCCTTATATTTTAATCCGAGCTCCTCCAATGTCCCTTCCGCCGAACCGCCGGCTGCCTGCACGGACACCGTCAGCTGCTTATCTGCCTCAAGCTGCTTCTTAACCGCAGCCTTAGCCTCCTTTTTACTCATACCGGACACATCCGTATTTCCGATATATATATTGTCGCATATCACACCCTTCGGATATTTGGACACGGCCTTATACATGATAAAGTTGCATATGCCCAATATCAGAACAACGGCCGCCAGAATCCCTCCCGCCAGGATCTGTCTTTTTCTTCGTCTTATCTTTGCTCTCTGGCGGATATTGGACTCACGCCGGTTCTGCGGCCTGACAGGTCTTCTGCCTGACCCCTGTGTTTTGTTTTGTGTACTTCGCCGCGGCCGCTGCAGGCTGTCCTGTGTACTGCGTCCCGGCCCGTCCTGTATACCGTGCTGCGGTCTGTCCTGCGTACTGCGTCTCGGTCTGTCCTGCGTATTGCGTCTCGGTCTGTCCTGCGTGCCGCTCTGCGTTCGTCCCGGTCTGTCCTGCGCGCCGCTCTGCATCCGCCCTGGGCTGTCCTGGTCACCGCGCCTCACTCTGTGCCGCATTGCATCCTTCGGCCGGCTCTGCGTTCTTTCCTGCTGTCTCTCCTGTGATCTCTCCCGTGTCATATTTACAACACTCACTCCCTATTCAAAATCTGTCTCTATCCCATCAAATAAGGTATTATTGTCGTCGCAACCATCGCCACGATTACCAGCAGTATAATAATCGCCATAATTCTTCGGGTTCTTTTATCATTAAAATTCATTCTCAGATCAATCCTTCCCTTTTTCCGAACCTCTTTTTATCATACACGTTCTTGCGTCCTGATTCAACGGATTTCTGCACTTGTAATCAAAAAGTAACATTTTCTGCAGACCTGGGAAATATTCTATATGAGTCATCTTACGCATCTGGCTCCTGTCATATGACTGATATTCCGGCAGATACTTATGCTCTCTTGCCTCTCTTTCATAAAAATCTCTTAAAAATCCCTTATCCACTCTGTATTCTCCGGCAAATTCCGGGCGGGTCTTTGCATTTTCACGAAGATAATAGTCATATATAAGAAGCTCCCGGAACATTTCCTCCCGCAGATCCTTAGCTTTTACAAATTCCAGCAGGATCTCATATCTGGCGCTCCGCTTATGCTGCATCTCAAGATAATGGCGGCTGTCGTAAAACTGCCACAGCTCCCTGTACAGCTCATAGGCCGAGGCGTATTCCTTTCTCAGTGCCTCCATGGTATGCGAAAATTGTCCGCTGTTATAATAGACTTCGACCATTTCCTCCACACCCTTAAGCTCTATGATGTTAAAATAAGTAAGCCACCTTGTATAAAGCACTTCATAGGGCGGCCTGTCCTGGTATACCAGCTGATACCTTTCCTTATTCTCCTCCATAAAAGAACCCTTGAGCACCTTCAGAAAGCCCAGCTGCAGCTGGTCCGGATGCATGTCATACACCTCGTCAAAGGAACGGGCAAAGCTTTCGATATCCTCATAGGGAAGTCCCGCGATCAGGTCCAGATGCTGATGCACATTTCCGTTCTCCCTTATCCGCCTCACATTTTCCTTTACCTTTTCAAGATCCATGCTCCTTCTGATCTCACGGATCGTCTCGGGGTTTACGGACTGAACTCCGATCTCCAGCTGGATAAGGCCCGGCCGCATCGCCGCTATGAGGGCAAGCTCCTCCTCATTTAACAGGTCGGCCGCTATTTCAAAATGAAAGCCCGTAACGCCGTTATCATGCTCCATGATATATTTCCAGACGACCGCCGCATGCTCATGGCGGCAGTTAAAAGTCCGGTCAACAAATTTCACCAGAGGCACCTTATGGTCAAGAAAAAACTGAAGCTCCTGTTTCACCAGCGGAAGACTTTTGAATCTCAGCCTTTTATCCACGGAAGACAGGCAGTAGCTGCAGGAAAACGGACATCCCCTGCCGGATTCATAATAGATGATCCGATGATCAAATCCTGTGTCTGCCGGGGCAGCCGCATCCGTCAGAGTATATACAAAAGGAAGCTCGTCCATATCAAGCGGCTCACGCCAGGAATTCTCTCTTACGGTGCCTTCGCTGTCCCGGAAGGTGATACCCGGAGTCTTTACGAGCGCCTCCTCTCCTCCCCCGCATGCATATATGCCGCATATTTCCGCAAAGGTCAGCTCTCCCTCCCCTTTCATCACACCCTTCACAAAAGGAAGCCTTATAAGAAATTCCCGGGAATCGTACGACACCTCCGGGCCGCCCGCCCAGAGATCACACCCCGGAAGCACCTTATGAAGCTCCCGCATCAGCTCTCTCACATACACAATATTCCAGATATAGCAGGAAAAACAAAGAACCTCCGGATTCTTCCGGTAGATGCTACCCAGAATATCCTGAAACGGCTGATTAATCGTATATTCGGCAATCTCTATGTCAGGCGCCGCGGCGTCACCGCACTGCTCCAGGAGCTTTTTCTTCGCAAAGGCTCTCAGGCTGTAAACGGCAAGGTTCGAATGTATATATTTTGCATTAACGGCAACAAGCAATATCTTCATGATCCCTCTCTCCTTCCGGTCGATTATATCATCGGGGACAGGGTATTTTCAATCCGGGACGTAGTATTTTTAAAAATACTACGTCCCGGATTGACTTTTCTCTCAAAATACGTTAAAATATAGACTCGTGCAGCCGGGGTGTTAGCGGTACCTTGTACCTGCAATCCGCTATAGCAGGGGTGATGTTGCGCAGAGGGCTTATGTTTGTGAAGCTGCCCCTGGTAAGTGACGTTGATGTCCGGGTCTTACGCGGCGGAAATCTATGAATCGTGTCAGGTCGGGAACGGAGCAGCACTAAGTAGAACCTTCCGGGTGACGTAAGGGTGCCTGGGCTGAGTTAACTGCCAGGGTAACGTTCATGAATTTTCGCTCGAAGCGCAACGCACGTAATAAAATAACCTGTGCTGAACAGTTACGACTAATTCTTTTTCTTATCTCTAAGCTCTTTAAAAAAGCTTTTCATCATTTGACTGCATTCTTCTTCAAGTACTCCCGTTACGAGCTCCGCCTGATGATTGAACTCCTCCATCTGAAGAAGATTTAATATAGAACCTGCACATCCCGCCTTGGGATTCATGCATCCGACTACGACCCTGGACATTCTTGACTGCACGATGGCGCCTGCGCACATCTGGCACGGCTCAAGGGTCACATACATGGTACACTCCTCAAGACGCCAGTCATCCATTTTTTTGCTGGCTTTTTTTATCGCTATAAGCTCTGCATGCGCCAATGTATTCTTATCTATCGTTCTTCGGTTATAGCCCCGTCCGATGATTTTATCCTGATATACGATCACGCAGCCGATAGGGACCTCCCCGATGGCGTACGCTTTTTTCGCCTGTCTGACTGCCTCTCTCATATATTTTTCATCCGTACTTATCATAAATATTCCCCTCTATCTTACCGGACGCCGCACCTGCCGGCACCAATAGCCAAACTGCTCCTCCCGGTTACATTCCTCGTCATCCAGAGGGACTCTGATCTCCTCTATATTGATAAACTCCGGAAAGCCGAAGCCCGCGGCCGCTCTCGCTTCCTGTTCATGGTAAATTCCCGGCACGCCAAGCTTTAATACCTTACCGTCATCAAGGAGCGCCAGATGTCTGTAATTATTATATCCGTGCAGAAGGAAATTATTATTTGCAAGCCGCCATTCACATCTGGGAAGCCTGGATATCTCTCCCCTCTGTATCTTGGCTGCTTTCCACCTGCACGCCCGGCTGTCCCCGGCCCGATCTTCCCTGTCCCGGTCTTCCTCCTGGCTTTCCATATCAGGATCCCGCATCTCACCCGGTACGGATTCCGCGCCCTGTTCCGCTGCCGTTTCTGCCCGCGCCGTCTCTTCTGCGGCTATCCCTGCTGTAGTTTCCGGCCGTGCAGCTTCTGCGGTCCTCTCTGCGCCCCGTACGACGCCGTTCATCTCCTCCGGTATCACATCCGGCGCCGCATCCTGCAAAGCTTCCGAAGCTTCCTCAGAAGCGCCTCCGCCGCCCGGTACACCGGGGGATTCCTGCCTCTGGCTCCATGGCCGTATATTGTTTACGTCGACCGGGACGTCATCCCACACCGCCGCAAACCTGCGTCCGCTTCCGTTTTCTAAAAGGATCCCCTCTATTTCTTCAAAATGCTCCGGCGACCCCGCATCCTCATCTGTATATCTTAGCTGGTAATTCACAGACGGCCCCATATACGCGATCTCTCCCTGCGGAACACTCCACAGCCTGCCGTCCTCTTCAAAAAACAGACTCACCAAAAGTGCGTCTCCTCCCGACAGCCGAAGCCCCTTGCCGTGAATATGGATCGTGCCCTGTGTATCCTCCTGCTCCGCCTTTACAAACCCCACATTGCGTGTCCGTTTTCCCTGCTCGTATTCATACAGATAGCGAATAAATCGTTTCAACATCCCACTTCCAATATTATACATTTACAACAATCTATTCCGCTTCCCCGGGAAAAATTACACAATCGCCTTTAATTCCTGATATAACCTTTTTGCATAGCTGTCCGTCATGCCGCACACATAATCCGTCACCAGAAGGAGCCGGAGATAAAGCTTCTCCGTTTCCGTTTTATCCTTCGCATGATAATGATATGCCCTTTTATAATTACTGGAAATGAAGGAAATCATCCTCCGGTCGATGGAATCCGGCTTTTCCTTCTCATCATCATATTTTATGGCCGCCGTTACAAATTTATCCATGAGGAAATCGATCATAGCCGCTTCCGCAACCTCCATCCGGTAGATCGTATCCGTTGTAAATACCTCCCTGTATGCAAGGCTTCCCAAAAGCTCCATAAGCTTATCTGCAAATGTACCCGCAAACAAGTCATCCTTATATTCCCCGGCCATAATCGCCGCATAATTTGATGTGAAGCCATAAGTAGCACAATTGATCAGAAACCCCTGTACACGGACGATCCAGTTTTTGACGGCATATTCCTCCGGGTTTTCCGCACACTTTTCCTTTCCCCGCTCATAGAGCTCCATAAGCTTATCTGCAGGCCGAAAGCTTACATTCTCTGCTTCCTGCTCTTCCTGCAGGGCCCTTAATTCCTCCAGCAGCTTATAATAAGTTAAAAAGCCCTTGACAAATGCGTCCTCAATATCCGCCGTTTTATATGCGATATCATCTGCCGCCTCCAGAATATAGGTAAGCGGATGCCGGCATCCGTTCGTTCCGGTCTCCTTCACAATATCCTCAAAAATATCTGTGTCCGCATAATAATAGCCCATTTTTTTATCCTTAATATTTCCGCTCTCTTTATTGATCTGCGTGGAGGACACCGGATATTTTACAATCGTATGAAGAAGCGCATAGGTCAGGTTCATTCCCTGCTCGTCCACAAGGAAATGAAGCTTTGTCACAAGCCTGAGTGCCTGGGCATTTCCCTCAAAATGGTAGAAATCCTCCCGCATCTGAGGTGTCAGCGCCTGTTCCACCGGTATCCCGTGATAGAGAAGCTCCGGAAGCCGTCTTTTAAACCATTCCCTGATCGCCGTCTCTCCGAAGTGCCCGAACGGCGGATTTCCTATATCGTGGATCAGTCCGGCACACTGCAGGATACTGCATATGTCCTCCTTCATCCCCTGGGTAAAATCCGCATCCTTTTTGTACACAAGAATATTTTCTCCGATATTCTGTCCAAGAGATTTTGCAAATGAAGATACCTCCAGCGAATGTGTAAGCCTGGTCCGTATAAAATCACTCTTATCAAGGGGAAAAACCTGAGTCTTATCCTGAAGTCTCCGAAACGATGCACTGCCGATGATACGGTGGTAGTCCTTCTCAAATTCGCTTCGGAGATCCGTGCTTCTTATATTTTTATTTCTTCCCAAAGCTCCCCTGCTCCTCTTTGTTGACAACAGCTGTGTCCAGTTCATTATCGTCCGCTCCCCGTATGTATTAATCAAGATAGATCGGCGGCTCGTAGTCATTTCCAAGAAGCGCTTTTTTGCGCTCCTGATAACCAAGAAACGCCCATTCGGTCATGTCTGTCCACCTGTGCTCCGCACGGTCATATACCTGCACGTATCCGATCCTGTCCGGATGCATCCTTACACTGTTGGTCTGATATTCCTTTCCGGTATAGGGATTTACATCTCCAAGCTCCGTGTCCTCGTCACCGTCCATATACAGCTCATCTGCAATATACAGATCCTCGTCCGCCTCATAGCCGGCGCCGATATCCAGACCGTCATCCGCCCCGGACAGTTCAATCTCCTCGTAAGCATCCTCATCCTCGGGAATGTCCCAGGACGGCTCCTCTTTCCGGCTTCTGTGAAGATAAGACTTCCACCCGCGGGCTTTTTCTCCATTTTCCGGGACAAAGCTTCGGCGGCTCTCCTTCCCTTCCGTTTCCAGAGCCTCCACCTCGGCCAGAAGCTCCTCGACGCTGCACTGTGTTTCCGGCTCCTCCGGGACTTTCTCGTATACATCCCCCCTGGCAGAGCTGCGGACAGCCTCTTTCTCCTCCGCCTCATCCAGCTTCTCATGGATATCTAAAAGCTCACCGATCGTAATGTCACGTTCTCTGCCTTCCGGCTCCTTTGAAACGGAAGGAACCGCCGGCTCCGGCGTCCTTTCCGGCGCCCTGACCTTCGGCGCCTGCGGAACGGAAACATTTTCTCCTAATATACTAAGCTGAAGCGGACACTCCAGGATCTTTGCGATCATGCGCATGTCCTGCTCCTGGAAATTATCCCTCGACAGTCTCTGGGTAAGATTCTGCCGGGACATTTTCTTTCCCGTCCTCTCCTCGATCAGCCCGGCAAGCTCCTTTATTGTCATTCCCTTACGGTTTAAAACAATTTTGACCTGCTCCCCAAATGTTAATTCAAGCATTCTTTTCCCTCCTGGTATAACTTTTTACAGTCCCAGCTTATCTGCGATCGCTGTCATCTCCTCCAGCGCCACGTCAATAAGATCATCCAGACTCAATCCGGTAAACTCAATACTTTCCATATAATCTCTGTTGGCTCCCGCCGCAAATCTCCTCTCATTAAAACGCTTCATGACAGACTTATGTTTTACGCTCGCCACCTTCTTATCCGGGTAGATCTGCGCTACCGCCTTCACAAAGCCGCTCATCGGATCCGCCGCCAGTATTGCATACTGAAGCTTCGTCCGCGCCTTCACCCTGCTCTTCGGATTATGCGCGCAGATAGCGTCAAACAGTACTTTATCCTCAATACCTTCCTTCTTAAGTATCTCAACAGACGTCGGTCCGTGCACGCTCATATCATGCTGCCAGTCGCACTGCTCCTCGTCAAGGTCATGAAGAAGCCCTACGATTCCCCAGTACTCCACATCGTCCGGCGCAAGACGTTTTGCAAGCCCCCGCATGATCGCCTCTACCGCATAGGAATGTGTGATATAATTTTCACCCTTCATGTATTTCATCAGTATATCATGTGCCTGTTCTCTGTTCATAATGATTCCTCTCCTTTATTTATTCATCTGAAACTTCTTCATCTATAATTTCCACGTCCTGTATCATCACAGGCTTCCCTGCCTCCTGACACAGCTGAACGAGGCTGCTGTGGTCACCGTAATACGCGTCGCTAAGCGCGATCGCACGGTCGAGATCCGCCGTGTCGTCATAGATACCCCAACCCTGCCCGATGTACCATTCCACCAGCTTTTTATATTCCTCCCAAAGCTCCGGCCGCATGGATTCTATCGTAGCCTTAATAAGCGGATGCGGCCTCCAAAGCAGCGCGACCTCTTCTTTATTTTCCTCAAAGGTCCGGAACACATCCTTCATTTTCCGAATCATTTTGTCCTCATTCTGCAGAAGCGACGTTACACTGTTGTTATAAAGAATGATCTTCTTCCATTCTCCGTCTTCCTTTTCTATAATGCGCCTCCATTCCTCCGGCACCTCTACATTTTCCCTCCGGGTTCTCAGCACCTTGTCCATCTTCGGCGAGCCAAGGCCCAGGATTCTGTCCTCCCAGTATTTCCGGGTAAATCCATGGTCTGCAGTGTACTCCGTAAGGACATCGATATATACCTTGCGCATATTTTCCGACTGAACGATCACCTGGTCTGCATGGAGCACGCCCGGTGCGGTACAAAAATGCTCGATACCCTTTCCGACATTCGGATCATCCGGGTTTGGCTCCGCAAGAACGAAATATGGAATGTAAACCAGCTTATTTGTAAAATTCTTCAGGTTTTTTGAATAAAAAAACGGATCTACACTGGTCACATAATTGCAGTCATCGTATGGATTATGTATAAAAATTATATCCGGAAAACGTTTTGTAAAATCATACTCCTTATAATGTGTCACCGGCACATAATCAGGATATTCTTCCCCTTCATAATGTATTTCTCTAAAGCTTCCGTCCTGATTCTTGTCATAATACGGAATCGGAATCACATAAGCGTCGCAATCCTCGTCTGCATCGGCCGCCATCCATACACTCTCAAGGGAATCCCACATAGATGCTTTATATGGAAGGAACACTACCTCCAGCCTGTCCGGAATCTCTTCGCTGATCGTCCTTCGGATCCGCCTCAGATGATTTGCAATCGCCTTCTGCTGCTCCTTCCGCCTGATCGGATGATTTACCACAAGCGTCATCTCGTACAGGCTCTCGCAATATTCCTCAAGCCTCGGCACACTGTCCGTATCCTCGCCGTATACCTCCTCGATCTCGTTTCCCATCATAATCGCTGTATCCTGACAATCCGCCAGAAGCTTAAGAATCCCTTCCTCGTTAATCCTGGTTCTGCTTACCGCGTCTTTAAGCGTTCTGTTCGCCTTTTCCAGTGAACCTGTCATAGAAAGCAGCTGCTGTCTCACCGCTCGACTCATATTATAGCTCTCCTCATCTCTGATTTATGTTAACTGTAATGTTTCTCGCACCTCATAATTATTATATCGTAATATATTTGTCATAACTTAAGCATTCTCTGTAAAGTACGCCCGATACCTCACCGCCCGCCGAGAGCCCTTATCCGCTCCCCGGCCGGCCGATACCCGTCACCTTTTGCCATCCTGTAATACCTGAGCGCTTCCTTAACATTCCCGTTCACCTCGAACCACACGCCGAGATTATACGCCGCCTTAAAGGATCCGTTTCCCTTCACGCCCTCATGCTCCGGCACCTCCCCGATCTCGAGGCATCTCTTATAGGACCTCTCGATCTCAGGCAGATAGCCCGCATATTTTTCCACATCCGAAAATATCGCCTTCGTATAAAATGTTCCGCAGGCAAAGTGATAATCCGCGTAATCCTTAAGCCGCTCCTTCTCCGCGTCAATCAGCCGGAAGCCCTCTTCATATTTTTTCGCCTCCAGCAGATTATATATATAGGAAATAACCCCGCTTGCCCGATAACCGGTTCCCTTTTCCGGGACAAGGCTGTAAAATTTCTCAAAATATTCATCCGCCCTCTCATATTCCTTCATAAGCCACAGGGTTCTCGAGACCTGATACAGCATATAAGGATCCTCCGGCTTTTCAGAGAGCTCCTCAAGAAGGATCTCAAGATTGCGTTCTCCCTTCCCCCCCTGCAGATATCCGTCATGCTCAAATACAAGCGGAAGCGGAACGATCGGAAGATTGCTTACGATCTGCTCATGTACCCTTCCCGCATAAAATGTCCCCCTTGGAACAAAGCGGGTCGTATATGTGCAGCTTTTACTGATCTCACCGCTTTCCTCTCTGTAGCTGTCATATCTCCGGACGGCGCCGACGCACTCGCCCCGCTCGGCAAACCGCTGCAGATCCTTCCGTTTTCCGGACACCAGATATTCATCCGCATCCAGAATCAGATTCCAGTCGCAGTCAGATCGCGACAGGGCATAATTTCTCGCCGCCGCAAAATCATTTTTCCACTCAAAATGAGAGACGCAGGCGCCGAATTCCTCCGCAATCTTCAACGTATCATCCACAGAGCCGGTATCTGTGATATAGATCTTATCCACAAGCTTTTTCGCCCGCGACAGACATTTCCGCAGGCTCCGCTCTTCATTTTTTACAATCATAACAAGACCAATCGTCTTCATCTGTTCTCTCCTGTCTCATGCTGCTCCGGGCAGACGCCTGTCCTCTCGGACTTCTTCCCGGCACTATCTAATATCATATACAATTTCAGCAACAAAATCAATAATCATTGCATTCTATTTCCTGTCATGCTAAAATACGATTAATCCCACCTAAGAGAGGAGTTTATAGTATGGTTCTGAATGATTGTACCATATGTTCGGTCTATGGGCCGGATGACGAGATTATGGCAAGGGTCCGTGTGAAATGCACCGGGGAACGGATCACCCTTCATTTTAATAAGCCGCATGAAATATCTACCTCTGACCGTATCCGGATCGATTTTTTCGACGGTCAGATCGGTTACATAAAAACATACTGCGAGATTTATGTCAGGAAGAATTTTGATCCGCTCATTTTAGAGCCCTGGGTTGCCGACTGTGAGATCCTGGAGGTCGTAGAGATCGTGCAGCGCCAGAAGGATCTCCGGGCAAAGATGGAGCGTGAGATAACTTTTACCTCCTTCAAGCGCGGTGAGTTCACCGGAACGATCCAGAATATCAGCGGCGGCGGTCTTTATTTCGTCACAAAAACACGTCTGGATATTGATGAACGTTTTGAATTCCGCTACTGCTTTACAAAAAAAGAACATCTGGTGAAAGCAGTTGTCTTAAGAGAACAAAACCTTAGCCATAACCGCTACGGTTACGGCTGTCAGTTTGAAGAGCTTCCGAAAAGCACGGAAAGAGATATCCGGCAGTTCGTATACAAACAGCAGCTCAGAAGAGTATGGTAAAAAATCATCCGGGACGGAGCAAATCCAAATTTGCTCCGTCCCGGACTGTATCTTAAGCGCCCTCTCCCGGCTGCTCTGCTTCTCCCTGTTCCCCGGCTGCTGCTTCGGCCTCGGCTGCGGCCTTCATAGCCTCATGCTCTTCCACAGAATATTTCGGCGTATATTTCAAAAAATACGCATATATATCAACGATCGCCTGATAAAGCTCCTCCGGAATCGGAGTCCCCAGGTCAAGCTGCGTAAGCACCGTGGCAAGCGAATTATCTTCATACACGGGGACACCGTTCTCATTCGCCATTTCCACGATCCTCTCCGCCATATATCCAAGACCGGAAGCAACGATCACCGGCGCCGCGTCCTTATTTTCATCGTACCTGAGCGCGACGGCCTTTTTATTCAACACATCATCATATTGTGACATTGACCGAATTTCTCCTTTCAAATATCTTCGGGAATGCAGCGGACACCGGAATGGACTCTTTCCCCTGCTCCACGGCAAGATACTCAAGCTCCAGATGGTTCCGGCTCATGATTTTGCGGATACCGTCCCGGATATCGCTCTCGTGCTCCTTAAGCTCCTCCGGATAATGAATCAGCATATCCATCTTCCCTTTTTCATAATACATCATCATGTCAAAAAAGCCAACATCTTTCAGGTCGAATTTGATCAAAAGCTTGATTCCTTTTTCGGTTGAACCGGGATTGCCGGATTCCTCGTCCGGATCGACCCACATCTCCGCAAACATCGGAACACCGTCAAGAACCGCCGGGATCATGGCATGCATAACCGGCATGTATACACTTTCGTTTACAAGCATAGCCTTCATAACATTGAGAAATGCTTCTCTGTTCTCGACGCCTGCTTCCCCCTTTATGCCGGCCTGCATAATATTCAGAAGATTGTCCACCCACGGCATCTTTCCCGCCGCCCTGTCAAAATCAACATTCATAAGCATCGCCTTAAAATCCGCCGCCGTCATGCCGGCAAACTGCTTCTGGAAAGCCGGGAAATCCATCAGACGCAGAAATGCCTGGACCACATTGTCGACATTTCCGCTCTCATATCTTGATGTATTGAGCGCCAGAAGACTTACCAGATCTCTGATCTTCCCCATATCTCTCGTCTCCGATATGTATCTTCCAAGATAAGGTATGATCTCCCCCTTCAGAAGCTTTGCATTCGCCGCATTTGCCTGCATGCTGTAGGGACGGAGCTTCGCCGCAAGCCTCTGAAGCCCCTCTCTGTCGCTTCTGAACATGTAGCCCTCCATCTCCTTAAGGCCGTCCTTAATATTCTGAAGAAGATGCTTCCCGGATGACATATCGTTATATTTTTTCAGGAAATCCAAAATTCCTGCCTTAAGCTCTACCGTCGTCGCTTCATCCATAACCTGTCTCAGCATATCGAACAGCGGCCCTTGCAGACGGTTCGCTCCCGTCATCTGATTCTTCATAAATTCCACAAGCTCATCCTGCGACATATTAAGCATCTCAAACAGAGCCTGTATCTCCTCCGCGGTTCCTTTGCCGACTCCGGATTCTACCACATTTGCCATTCCCCCGAATACCATCTTTGTCATGATGTCCTGAAGTCTCGGCAGATCCTTAAGCGTCTGCACAAAATTACCGAAATTAGAATCGGCGGAAATACCCTTCTGCGCGGCATCGTGCTTGTTATCCGCCTGATTCCTTCCGTCTGACCGCCCGACCCGGTTCGGATCCACCGGATTCTTAATACTCATATCCTCCGCCTGCTGAGGCGAGTTCTGCCTGATTGCATTATTGTCATATCCGGTTGTCGGAGTTGTTACTTTTAAAATATTTGACATTTTTTCACCTACTCTGAAATTTACTCTTATCCTTTTCCACCATACTGACGATATATGTATAAAGATTACTAATTTTATACACATTAGAACATTAGATAAGGTGGTACTAATATTATGGATAACATGCTTGAAATGTATCTCTATGAAACAAACACTCTTTTGGAGCAGCTTGATGAACTTCTGATCGAAGCAGAAAAAAATAAAGATTTCACCACCAATGACGTCAATGAAATCTTCCGCAGCATGCACACGATCAAAGGATCATCGGCTATGATGGAATTCTCCTCACTTATGGAAATCGCACATCATATAGAAGATTTGTTTTTCTATATTCGTGAAAACGGACTGGACTCTATGGATGAATCTCACAAAAACGAACTTTTCAGCCTGATGTTCCAGTCGACGGACGCTCTTCGAAGCGAAGTTGAAAAAATCGAAAACGATGAGCCTCTCAGCACTAATATCGACCCAATCATAACAAATATTAATAGTTTTTTGAAAAAAATCAGCGGCTCGAAAGACAGTTCCTCTGACAGCGGTTCCGCCGACGGCGAAAAGACTTCTGACAATACAGCCGACGAGCAGGCTATTGCCATTATCAATCAGGAGCTTGCAGGGGCTCCCGACAGCGATCTTCCTTATTTTATAAGGATCTTCTTTGAACAGGGCTCCGGCATGGAGCATCTGCGTGCTTTTATGATCGTCACCGCACTCAGGGATATTGAGCTTGATTTTAAGTTTTATCCGGAGGACGTGGAGACGAACGGTGATTCGTCCGAATCTATAATTGAAAACGGTTTTTATGTCGCGCTTTCCTCCCAGGAAAATGTTGAAAGAGCGCTTCGCGTAATCAAAGAGCAAAACAGCGTGGAAACTTATGAGGTTATGGAAAACGCCGCTCTTAAAAAGGAAAAACAGGCTCCGGATACCTCCGGCGAGTCACCGGCCGAGAACGATGCCTCCGGAAATGCATCTCCGGCTGCTTCTCCGTCGCCTGCCCAAAAGGCTCCGGCCCAGAAGACGGCTCCGTCTCAGAGCGCAGCTCCTGCCGCACATAACAGCGCCCCGGCAAAAACAAGCCTGATCAGTGTAAACCTGTCAAAGCTTGACAGCCTGGTTGCAATCGTCGGCGAGATCGTTATCACGGAATCCATGGTTACGTCCTCGCCCGACCTGCAGAATTTAAAGCTAGACAACTTCTTAAAATCTGCGCGTCAGCTTCGGAAGCTTACCGACGAGCTTCAGGATATTGCCATGTCTCTTCGAATGGTGCCTGTATCCGGAACCTTCCAGAAGATGAACCGTATCGTAAGAGATATGAAGAAAAAGCTCAACAAAGACGTAAGGCTTACTATTATAGGTGAGAATACGGAAGTAGACAAGACGATCGTAGACAGTATCGGCGATCCGATCATGCACATTGTCCGCAACTCCATGGATCACGGCATTGAGGAAAATGTAGAAGACCGTATTGCTGCCGGCAAGAACCCGCAGGGTGAGATCGTCCTGTCGGCCGCACATACCGGAAGCGAGGTTATCATTTCCATCAGCGACGACGGCCAGGGCATGGATCCGGAAAAGATCCTTGCAAAAGCCGAACGCAACGGAATCCTCACAAAACCGGCCAGCGAATATTCGCAAAAAGAAGCGCTTGCATTGCTCATGCTCCCCGGTTTTTCTACGAATGAAGAGGTTACGGAATTCTCCGGCCGGGGCGTAGGCATGGATGTAGTAAAGAAAAACGTAGAATCTGTGGGCGGCACCATCTCTCTTTCCAGCGAGGTCGGAAAGGGAAGCTGTACGACGCTTAAGATCCCGCTTACAATGGCAATCGCAGACGGCATGGAGGTTTCCGTAGGAAAATCCATGTTCACGATTCCGATCGCAAATATACGCCAATCCTTCAAGGCACAAAAGGAGGATGTCATCCTTGATTCAAACGGCAATGAGATTATCAAGTGTCTGGATGATTTTTATCCGATCATCAGAGTTCATGAGCTGTATAATATCAATACTGAGATCACCAGTATTGAGGACGGTATTCTGCTCTGGGTAGAGACTGCCGACAAGTCCTACTGCCTGTTTGTGGATGAATTACTTGGAGAACAGCAGGTCGTTGTAAAACCGCTTCCTTCATTTTTAGGTAACTTTAACATCAAGAATTCGGGAATCAGCGGCTGTACGATCCTTGGCGACGGCAATATCAGCCTTATTCTGGATATCAGAACCTTATATGCGGCATTTTATAATCAATATTAAATTGTACAGAAATCGGAGGAAGAATTTATGTCAGCAGCTACAGTAGAAAATACAACATTTGACGGAACTCTGGAGGGCGTTGCCTCCACAGAACGTTTTTTAACATTCAGCTCCAACGGGCTTAATATCGGCGTCAGTACGAATTATGTAATCGAGATCATAACGAATCACATGATCACCATGCTTCCGCTTGTGCCGGATTACGTGACGGGAATCATAAACCTGCGCGGTCAGATCATTCCGATCATTGATATCCGCCTGCGCATGGGCAACCCTTCGATTGACAACACGAGTTCGACCTGCATTATCGTGCTGAACATCAACTCCGTTCAGATCGGAATCATTGTTGATGCGGTGCAGCAGGTTATGGATATTGACCAGAGTCAGATATCTCCTGTTCCGGTTGAAAACCAGCAAAAACTGATCAATGGAATGGTTTCCTCCAGTGATCGCTCCGTTATCCTGTTTTTAGATTGCGAACAGCTTGTACAGACATTTTAATAAAAACGAAGGAGTTTAGTAATATGTTAACGATAAATGACAAAGACTTTCACCGTCTGGTGAAATTCGTACATGAAAACTACGGAATTGACCTGACTAAAAAGCGTCAGCTGATTACCGGGCGTCTTTCGAATACAATTCTTTCCATGGGCTTTTCCTCATTCGAGGAGTACATTGACCATCTGATCAAGAACCGGAAGCCGGAAGATCTCGAACTGATGCTGAATAAGCTTACGACAAATTATACCTTTTTTATGCGGGAGGGCGCCCATTTTGAACTTTTTACAAATACCATCCTTCCGTATCTGGAGAAAACAAAGAAAGACCGGGTGCTCAGCATATGGAGCGCCGGCTGTTCCTCCGGAGAGGAGCCTTATACGATCTCCATACTGTTAAAGGAATATTTCGGTGCAAAAGCTTCCATGTGGGATACACGAGTCCTGGCAACCGACATTTCACAAAATGCTCTTCACGCCGCAACGAATGCGGTTTATGATGAAGATTCTTTAAAGGAACTGTCACCAAGCTGGAAGAAAAAGTATTTTACCCAAGTAGACAAAGGTACATATACCGTATCCCAGGCAATAAAGTCCAATGTCATCTTCCGAACCTTCAATCTGATGGATCCGATTAAGTTCCGTTTGAAATTTGACGTTATTTTCTGCAGGAACGTAATGATTTATTTTGATCAGCAGACAAAGGAAGCTCTGGTAGACCGCTTCTACAATGCAACAAACCCGGGAGGATATCTCCTGATCGGACACTCGGAGAGTATAAATAAATCTGCAACGAAATATCAGTATCTGATGCCTGCAACCTACCGAAAGATTTGAAAATAAGGAAGCTGCTTTTGAGATTTCAAGAGCGGCTTTTTCCCCTGTATATATGTAATATGAAAGGAGCCATTATGTCCAACACAATCAAAGTCCTAGTAGTAGATGATTCATCCCTTTTCCGCGAAATGATCATTCAACACCTGTCTTCCCAGCCAGGTGTTGAAGTAGTCGGATATGCAATAAATGCTTACGATGCGAAACGGAAGATCCCTCTGCTGAGGCCCAATGTTATGACTCTGGATGTAGAGATGCCGGGGCTTAACGGAATTGAATTTTTGAAACAGCTTCTTCCGGAAACACCGATTCCCGTCGTGCTTGTGTCCTCGTTAAACCTCAGCGTGTTTGACGCACTCTCGGCCGGCGCAGTTGATTTTGTACGCAAGCCGGATATGAGCCAGTCAAACTCAAAGGAAAATTTCTTTCGTTCACTTACCACAAAGGTAAGGGCTGCTTCTCTTGCCAGGGTACGGGTCCCGAATCCCAATACCGCTCCGCCTGCCGCCTTAAATGCACGCCCGCAGACACGCGGCGCCGCAGGCGCCCCGGCGGGACAGCAGGGCCCCGCAAAGCCTATGCCGTTCCCTCCGCTTTCGCGCAACGTCCTTGATTCTACGATCATCGCCATCGGCGCCTCGACCGGAGGAACAGAAGCCACGCTCGCGGTCCTTCAAAAGCTGCCGGCCAATATCCCCGGTATCGTCATTACCCAGCATATGCCGGAGGGCTTCACCGCCATGTATGCACAAAGGCTTGACCGGATCTGCAGCATGGAAGTCCGCGAAGCTCAGAACGGAGACGTAATACGCCCGGGACTGGCTCTTATTGCTCCCGGCGGCAAACAGATGGAGGTTGCACGTGCCGGACGCGACTATATCGTGCAGTGCCGCCCCGGAGCCAAGGTAAGCGGCCACAGCCCTTCTGTGGACGTTCTCTTCTCCTCCGTTGCACAGAATGTGACGATCAACAAGGTCGGAATCATCATGACCGGTATGGGACGGGACGGAGCAGACGGACTCCTTAAGATGCGCCAGAAGGGGGCCTTCACCATCGGACAGGACAAAGAATCCTGTATTGTATACGGAATGCCCATGGTCGCATACAATATCGGAGCCGTATGTACGCAGGCCTCCTGTGACAATATCCCTTCCGTACTGATGAACCATTTGAAAAAGTAATGAAATAAACCTGTTACGTTTCTTATTATTTTGGGTTATGAATCCGAAATTTGTGCCGATATTATAGTATAACAAGAAACATATTGTTTTGGGAAAAGGAGTCCGGTATGAAAATAACTACAAACAACATGATTAAAAATTATACAGATTTTCGCATTCATACAAAAGAAAATCCTGCTCCTTACGCTGTATCACCGAATAATGATTCGCACAAGTTTGATGCGCTTATCATACAGTCCAAGCCCAGACAGATCGAGGAGCATACATTCGCAAAATCTGTTTCCCGCCGGCTGTCTTCCGAGGTTAGTCAGACTGCATCTGCCGAAAAGCTTCAGAACCTTCAGAATCAGGTTTCGGAAAATACGTATCAGGTTGATGCATATGCTATTGCATCCAGGATGCTTTTAGTATAGGAGGATACAGTAGTATGAGTGAATTTTCAAATTTCATCAAATTGATGGAAGAATTCATTGATTTTTTTGATGAGCTGATTCCCGTCGAGCAGGAAAAGCTTGACGCTGCCGTCAAGAACAGGGTATCCTTTGTGGAAGAATGTATGCACAAGGAACAGGCGGCCGTCTTACGTCTGCGGGGATTAGACCAGAAACGTGAAAAGGAACAGGAGCGGCTCGGCATGGCCGGCCTTACCTTCCGTCAGATCCTTGAAAAGGCGCCTGAGGATGCCTCTTCTGTATTAACCCCTTTATTTGACCGGCTGTCTGAACAGGTTAAGATGCTGCAGTCTGTCAGCGCCAGCGCAAAGGACAGCATCGAAATAAACCTTCATACGATACAGACTGCCCTTGCCGGCAATGCACCGGGCAGGGACACTTATTCTGCGTCAGGCAGAAAAAATGACAACACTACACACAACCACTTTACAAGTCGTTCAGTATAAGAAACAGGAGGAAGATATATATGATACGTTCTACATTTGCCGGTTTTACAACTGCACAGCTTGGAATGGCTGCAAGTCAGCGTGCACTTGATGTTACCGGTCAGAATATTGCAAATATAAATACGCCGGGATATACGAGACAGCGTCTTGATATCGCAAGCCTGAATACACAGAAAGGTAATTTCTACAATGCCAATTCCGTGATCAATGTCGGATACCGCGAAAAAGATGATATCGTAAAGATG
>CAQNVT010000230.1 GCA_948844705.1 uncultured Dorea sp. | reverse complement strand
CACATGATCTCCCATAACAGCCCCTCCTGGTCATAGGCAGGAATCACCTGCCGCACACTCGCAACACAGCGTTCCGGCAGATATGTATAAAGAGGATATCGAAGGAAAATTCCCGTATACGCACAAGGATACCTTCATGGGCTTCCACTGCGGAAATACAGCGTCAGGAAAGCTTTCCTTCTGTGAGATGAAGTATCAGCTTATCATGGCAAGAGCGCTTCCGGAAGAGGTGACGCAGGGAACACTTGAAGGGGATATCAAGCCCGGAGAGATCACCTTCTACCGCCTGCAGAGCACGGCGGACAGTAAGCTCCGTGCATATATCGCCCAGGGCGAGGTGCTTCCGGTTGCGACCCGCTCCTTCGGAGGAATCGGTATTTTTGCGATTCCGGAGATGGGAAGGTTCTACCGCCATGTGCTGATCGAGAAGAATTTCCCGCATCACGGCGCAGTGGCATTCGGAAATCATGGAAAGGCATTGTTTGAGGTATTCAAATATATCGGTGTCCCGGTAGAGGAGATCGGTTACAACCAGCCGGCAGGCGTAAGATATCCGACGGAGAATCCGTGGAAATAATTTAAGGGAGGTCCGCACAGGAAATGTGCGGACCGTAAAACAGGAGGAAAACATGCTGTATATAGGAATTGATCTTGGGACCTCGGCCGTAAAGCTTTTGCTTATGGACGGCGGGGGAAAGATTCATAATATTGTATCAAAGGAATATCCGTTATATTTCCCGCATCCGGGCTGGTCGGAGCAAAATCCAGAGGATTGGTATGAGCAGACGATAGACGGAATCCGGGAGCTGATCAAGGGGACGGACGCCTCTCAGGTGGCAGGAATCAGCTTTGGGGGCCAGATGCACGGCCTTGTTGCTCTTGATAAGGAGGATAAGGTCATCCGGCCGGCGATTCTCTGGAATGACGGGCGTACTGCGAAGGAGACGGATTATCTGAATCAGGTGATCGGAAAGGAAAAGCTTTCGGAGTATACGGCGAATATTGCATTTGCCGGGTTTACCGCACCGAAGCTTCTCTGGATGAAGGAAAACGAGCCGGAGAATTTTGCAAAAATCGCAAAGATCATGCTTCCCAAGGATTATCTGGCGTACTGCTTAAGCGGCGTGCATTGTACGGATTATTCGGATGCGTCCGGAATGCTTCTTATGGATGTAAAGAATAAGTGCTGGTCAAAGGAAATGACGGAGATCTGCGGCGTGACGGAGGAGCAGCTCCCGAGGCTCTATGAGAGCTATGACGTCGTGGGCACCTTAAAGCCGGAGCTTGCGGAAGAGACCGGACTTTCCCGTGAGGTTAAGATCATCGCAGGAGCCGGGGATAATGCGGCGGCGGCGGTCGGAACAGGCACCGTGGGAGACGGAATGTGCAATATTTCCCTTGGAACGTCGGGAACGATCTTTATCTCCAGCAGGAATTTCGGAGTGGATGATAACAATGCGCTTCATTCCTTTGCCCATGCGGACGGCCGTTATCATCTCATGGGATGTATGCTGAGCGCCGCTTCCTGCAATAAATGGTGGAATGAAGATATCCTGGGAACGGCGGACTTTGCCGCGGAGCAAGCGGCGATTACGAAGCTCGGTGAAAATCAGGTCTTCTATCTCCCGTATCTTATGGGTGAGAGGTCTCCTCATAATGATCCGAAGGCAAGAGGGACATTTATCGGGATGACGATGGATACGACAAGAGCCGATATGACTCAGGCGGTGCTGGAGGGCGTGGCCTTCGGTCTTCGGGATTCCCTTGAGGTGGCAAGAAAGCTTGGGGTTAAGATCGAGCGCACAAAAATCTGCGGCGGAGGCGCGAAGAGCCCGCTGTGGAAAAAGATCATTGCAAATGTCATGGATCTTAAGGTGGACGTGATAGAAAGCGAGGAAGGGCCGGGGTACGGCGGCGCCATACTGGCGGCAGTAGGCTGCGGCGAGTATGGAAGCGTCGAGGAAGCGGCCGGAAAGCTTGTGAAGGTGATTGACACCGTGGAGCCGGATAAAGAGCTGGTTGCAAAGTATGAAGAACGATATCAGAAATTTAAAAACATATATCCGGCTGTGAAGGGATTATTCCAGAAGCTGTCATAATCCCCTTTAAGCACATTTTTTCGGAATAAGGAACTGCAAAAATCTCGCGGCATGCTGCAGAGGATGAAAATCCATGCGGCGGTGCCGTGAATTTTTTGGCTGCTCCGGTCTGCAATTTTCTTTTACGTAATCGATATCTGCCGAATCGTCAAGCTCGGACAGAGCGGACAGAACATCCCTGTAGCTGTCGTCGAAGCCGTCGGCAAAAGTGTTATATTTCTTATTTATACTCATATGTAAAACCTCCCCTTACAAACAATTTCTAATTCTAGTACATTTTGAAGAAGAATGCAAGAGGGGACACAAAAACTTCACGAAATTAAAGAAATGCTCCTTTTTAGGATCCCCTTCATATAAGCGATGGCCGTCCCGTAGTTTGTGATAGGTACTTCTGCGTCCTCTGCGCATTTCAGCCGGTATTTCATCTCCCGCTCGTTTAGAGTACAGCCGCCGCAGTGGATAATAAGCCGATATTTGTGTAAGTCCAGCGGAAATTCCGTTCCGCTGGTGAATTCAAAATGCAGGTCCTTTCCGGTGTGCTTGCGAAGCCAGTTCGGAAGCTTTACGGTTCCGATGTCCTCACATTGCCTGTGGTGGGTACAGCCCTCAGAGATCAGTACCGTGTCGCCGTCCTTTAAGGTATCGATCGCATTTGCGCCGTTTACGACCGTCTCAAGATTTCCCTTATATCTTGCAAATAAGATAGAAAATGAGGTAAGCGGAATGTCCTCGGGGACATCCTTTGCCACCTGCTCAAATACCTGGCTGTCTGTGATGACGAGAGCCGGTTTCGTGCCGAGCCGAGCCAGTGTATCAGGAAGCTCGCTCTCCCTCGTGACGACCGAGACGGCTCCTGCCTCCAGGATATCCCGTATGGTCTGCTGCTGCGGCAGGATGAGCCGTCCCTTCGGGGCAGCTTTGTCGATAGGAATGACAAGGACGACAAAATCACCGGGAGAAATCAGGTCCCTTACGATCCGTCGGGGAGATTCTTCCTCCGGTACGAGGGCGGCAATTTTTTCTTTCAGCTCATAAATATTTTTCTGTGTCCTGGCACTGGTCCGTATAATAAAGCTTTCCTCTGTCCGGAACTCCTGCGCAAGCCTTTTAATGACCGCGTCCTGCCCGGCCGTTTGGTCATCCTTGTTCAGAACGATCAGACAGGGAATCTGTTTTTTTCGGATCTGCGTAAAAATATCCAGATCCTCCTTTGATGCGCCGAGCGTACCGTCGATAACAAGAAGCGCAATGTCCGTCTTATTTAATATCTGATACGCCTTCTGCATGCGAAGCTCGCCGAGCTCGCCTTCGTCGTCCAGTCCCGGCGTGTCGATCATAACGACCGGGCCGAGAGGGAGAAGCTCCATAGCCTTCATTACAGGATCGGTAGTCGTGCCCTTAATATCGGAAACAATGGCAAGACTCTGGCCCGTAAGCGCATTGATGATGCTGGATTTCCCGGCATTCCGCCTGCCGAAGATGCCGATGTGCGTGCGTTCAGATGATGGGGTTGTGTTCATGCTTATCCTCCTTTGGGGACAGGGTATTTTCAATCTGGGACGTAGTAAAATTAAAAATACTACGTCCCCAGTTCATCAGAATCGGAAGTCCCTGCGGTTATTTTCGCGAATCAGTCTCAGATTTTCCAGCACGACTGCCCGTGCTTTTTCGTTCGGTACGTTTAGTACTTCTTTATCTATAATCTTATCTCCGATTTCCCGTGTGGCGGGTGAAGCGTAATCCATCAGGTATTCCTGCAGGGTCATCAGGGCGTTTGGATGGCAGCAGTTCTGGATCTGCCCGCTTTTACACAATGACATAAATCGGTCTCCGGTTCTGCCCTCGCGGTAGCAGGCGGTGCAGAAGCTTGGGATATAGTCCATCTCCATAAGCCATCGCACGACCTCGTCCAATGTACGGTTGTCAATGACGTCAAATTGTTCGGATTTCTCATCCTCCGGCTCCGGTTCACAATACCCGCCGAACATCACAGGGCAGCT
>CAQNVT010000229.1 GCA_948844705.1 uncultured Dorea sp. | reverse complement strand
GCCTTATGTCCTGCAGCAGATACAGGAAAAACTGTATCAGAATATAATGCCGAGCTTTGGACATGTCGAAGTGAATTCTGAGGTTCCCACGGACGGAAAGCTGGCGCCCGGACTTGCGGCGGATATTATGGAGGAGATATTCCCGTATCTCGGCGTCGCAAAATCCGCTCCGGCAGAAGAATAGCGGGAAAAGAAAAGCAAGAATACAAGAATAACCTCGCGGAAGCCATAATAAGTTATAAAAACGGCTTTTGCGAGGTTTTATAATTATGAAGAATAAGACATATAATAAGAAGAAAATGCTGGTCGTATTCGTATGCGCAGCAGCGGTAATACTGGGACTTACGGGACGCCTTGTCTATCTGATGGTATTTGACGCGCCGTATTACCAGAAAAAGGCGGAGGATCTTCACGAAAGGGAGCGGGAGATCAAGGCGGCGAGAGGCGAGATCGTAGATGCTAACGGAACGGTGCTTGCCACAAATAAGACGGTCTGTACCATATCGGTCATCCACAGCCAGATCACGGATCCGGAGCGGGTGATCGCAGAGCTGTCGCGTATCCTGGAAATGGACGAGAATACGGTAAGGGCGCGGGTGGAGAAGGTATCCTCCATGGAGCGTATTAAGACGAATGTGGAAAAAGAGATCGGAGATACCGTGCGGAACCTGGAGCTTGACGGGGTAAAGGTGGATGAGGATTTTAAAAGATATTATCCGTACAATGAGCTGGCCTCGAAGGTGCTTGGATTTACGGGAGGAGACAATCAGGGGATCATCGGCCTGGAGGTAAAGTATGAGGATTATTTAAAAGGGAAGAACGGTATGATACTCACTACGACAGATGCCAGAGGGGTGGAGCTTGATGCGGTGGCGGAGGACCGTATTGAACCGGTTCCGGGTAATACGCTTCAGATAAGCATAGACTATAATATCCAGATGTATGCCCAGCAGATGGCAGAAAAGGTGATGGAGGAAAAGCAGGCAGACAAGGTGGCGATCCTGCTTATGAACCCCAAAAACGGAGAGATCATTGCGATGGTAAACGTTCCGGAATTTAATCTGAATGAGCCCTTTACGCTGAATACGGACGTAGACGAGGCGGCGCTTACGGACGAGGAAAAGCAGGATGCTCTGAATCAGATGTGGCGGAACGGGTGTATCAACGATACCTATGAGCCGGGCTCTACCTTTAAAATCATTACGGCGTCTGCCTGCCTTGAGGATAAGGTGGTTTCTCTCACGGATAATTTCAGCTGTCCGGGATATAAAATAGTGGAGGACAGGAAAATCCGATGCCACAAGGTAGGAGGACACGGCGCGGAAACCTTTGTAGAGGGCATTCAGAATTCCTGTAACCCGGTATTTATCGAGATCGGGCTGAGGCTTGGCGTGGAGCGGTTCTGTGATTATTTTGAGCAGTTCGGCCTTATGGGGATGACGGGGGTTGACCTTCCGGGAGAGGCATCTACCATCATGCACAAGGAGGAAAATATCGGTCAGGTGGAGCTTGCCACTATAAGCTTCGGCCAGTCCTTTCAGGTGACTCCGATGCAGATGGCTGCCACCGTCAGTTCTCTGGTGAACGGAGGGACGCGTGTGACGCCCCATTTCGGCGTGCGGGTACTTGACGGGGAGGGAAAGGAGATTGAAAAATTTTCTTATGATACCGGGAACCGTGTAGTTTCAAAGGAAACCTCCGAAACGATGCAGATGCTCCTGGAAAGCGTAGTATCGGAGGGCTCCGGAAAAAATGCCTATGTGGAAGGTTATCATATCGGAGGGAAGACTGCCACCTCGCAGACCCTTCCGAGAAGTGCGAATAAATATATCTCTTCGTTTATCGGATTTGCACCGGCAGATGATCCGCAGGTGCTGGGAATGTGCGTGATCTATAATCCGCAGGGCGTCTACTACGGGGGGACGATAGCCGCTCCGGTGATCGGGGATATTTTCGAGAACATATTCCCTTATCTTGGCATTGAAAAAGACTGAAAAATGAAGTATACTATGTAAGGTTAGAGGAAAGATAACAAAAGAAGCTAAGAGGTGGATTATGGATTATACAGTATTTGTTCCGGTGATTATTGCGTTTGTGTTAAGTGTTGTCATGGGGCCGGTGATCATTCCGGTCCTGCGCAGGCTTAAGATGGGGCAGACCGAGCGGACGGACGGGGTGCAGTCTCATCTTAAAAAGGCAGGAACACCGACGATGGGCGGTGTGATCATCTTGCTGAGCGTCGTTGTGACCTCCGTATTTTATATCAGGGATTATCCGAAGATCATCCCGATTCTGTTTGTGACGCTGGGATTCGGCCTGATCGGATTTCTGGATGATTATCTGAAGGTGGTTCTGAAGCGTTCGGACGGTTTGTTCCCCATGCAGAAAATGGCGCTTCAGATTGTAGTTACGGCGATTTTTGCCTTCTATCTTGTAAAATTCACAGATGTATCACTGGCGATGCTGCTTCCGTTCTCCGGAGGAAAATATCTGGATATCGGATGGCTGTCCGTTCCGCTTTTGTTTTTTGCGGTGATCGGAACGGTAAACGGAACGAACTTTACCGACGGCCTCGACGGCCTTGCGTCCAGCGTTACGGTGCTTGTGGCGACCTTCTTTACGGTGGTGGCGATCGGTACGGGGAGCGGGATCGAGCCTGTGACCTGCGCGGTCGTAGGAGCGCTTCTTGGATTCCTTTTGTTTAATGTATATCCTGCCAGTGTGTTTATGGGAGATACCGGTTCGCTGGCGCTCGGAGGATTTGTGGCATCTACGGCCTATATGCTTCAGATGCCTATATTCATTTTGATCGTGGGGCTGATCTATCTGGTAGAGGTACTTTCGGTTATGATACAGGTCACATATTTTAAAAAGACCGGAGGAAAGAGAATTTTCAAGATGGCGCCTATTCATCATCATTTTGAGCTTTGCGGCTGGTCGGAGACCAGAGTGGTTGCAGTATTTTCCATTATTACTGCGATCCTCTGCCTGATCGCGCTGATGGCGATGTAGAAAGGGCTTACATTTGATTTCAGGAGGAAGATATGGAAGTAAAAGAGAAAAAGGTGCTTGTGTTTGGATCAGGCATCAGCGGAATCGGAGCAGTCAGGCTTTTAGAGAGACAGAAAGCGGATATCATTCTTTATGACGGAAATGAAAAGCTTGATAAGGAGAAGGTAAAGGAGCAGCTGGGGACCGGCACGGAGCTGCAGATCATTACCGGCACGTTTCCGGAGGAGCTGCTTGAAGAGCTTGATCTTGTCGTATTGAGCCCGGGAGTTCCGACGGATCTGCCGGTTATTGTAAAAATGCATGAAAATGGGATTCCGGTGATCGGGGAGGTAGAGCTTGCCTATGAGTACGGAAAAGGAGACGTTCTCGCGATTACGGGTACGAACGGAAAGACGACCACGACTACGCTTCTCGGTGAGATCATGAAGGCTTACAGGCCGGGGAATGTGTTCGTGGTAGGTAATATCGGGAATCCCTATACGGTTGCGGCCGGAAGCATGACGGAGAGTTCCATCGCGGTTGCGGAGATGAGCAGCTTCCAGCTTGAAAGCATTAAGACCTTCCGTCCGAATGTAAGTGCCATACTGAATTATACGCCGGATCATCTGAACCGCCATCATACGATGGAGGCTTATATTGCCGCAAAGGAAAATATCGCGCGCAACCAGACGGCGGAGGATTACTGTATCCTGAATTACGAAGAGGCGATCATGCGCGAATTTGCAAAGAATCTTAAATGTCAGGTTCTATATTTCAGCAGCCGGCGTAAACTAGAAAGAGGCATCTATCTTGACGGTGATGATATCATTTACAAAAATCCCCGGGAGCTGGCCGTATGCAATATCCGTGAGCTGCAGATTCTCGGCGTGCACAATTATGAAAATGTGATGGCGGCGGTCCTGATGGCGGCGGCCTACGGTGTGCCGATGGAGATCATCCGGGATACGGTCCGCAGGTTTAAGGGCGTAGAGCACCGGATCGAGTATGTGACAGAAAAAAACGGAGTGGCATATTATAATGACTCCAAGGGAACGAATCCTGATGCGGCGATCAAGGGCATTCAGGCAATGAACCGTCCTACGGTGCTTCTTGGCGGAGGCTATGATAAAAATTCGGAGTATACGGAGTGGATCAGAAGCTTTGACGGAAAGGTGAAGAAGCTTATTCTTATGGGAGCGACTAAAGAGAAGATCGCGGCGGATGCCGAAAAGTGCGGTTTCCATGATTATGTGTATGTGGATACCTTCGATGAGGCGGTTAAGCTGGCGGCAGAGCTTGCAAGACCCGGCGATGCGGTGCTTTTGTCACCGGCATGTGCAAGCTGGGGCATGTTCCCCAATTATGAAGTACGCGGAGAGAAGTTCAAAGAAATTGTAAATTCCTTATAAGGAGTGCATGGCAGATTGATTCGACGGGAAAAGGGAAGGTATGATTATACGCTTCTTGCTGCGTTAGCCTTACTTATTATTATGGGGCTTGTGATTCTCTATAGTACGAGTGCATATAACGGGGAGGTCAAGTTCCATGACAAATTTTACTATCTGAAAAAGCAGGTGTTTGCTACCAGCCTTGGAATTGCATGCATGTTTTTTGTTGCGGAGATGGATTACCATATATGGAGATCCGTGGCGTTCCTTGGGTATCTGGCGGCAATACTTTTAGCTCTTGCAGTAATGTTTGTGGGAGAAGAATACAATGGGTCCAAAAGATGGCTGTCTTTGGGCCCTCTTTCATTTCAGCCGTCTGAGTTTGCCAAGGTGGCGGTCATATTGTTTCTTGCGGTCATTGTGACAAAGAACGTAAAGGATATGGGAAAGATGAAGACGCTGATCCGGATCATGGTATCTGTTCTCCCGATCGTGGGGCTGGTGGGTGCAAGCAATCTGAGTACGGCGATCATCATTCTGGGAATCGCCGTGATCTTAGTCTTTGTTGCAAGCCCCAAGTACGGACAGTTTATTGTGATGGGAGCTCTGGGAGTCGGATTCATGGCGGTGTTTCTGGCGCTTGAGAGCTACCGTCTGGAACGACTGGAAATATGGAGAAATCCGGAAAAGTTCGAAAAGGGCTATCAGACGCTTCAGGGCCTGTATGCCATCGGCTCGGGGGGCCTGTTCGGAAGAGGGCTTGGCGCGAGCGTGCAAAAGCTGGGGTTTGTTCCGGAGGCCCAGAACGACATGATATTTTCCATTGTCTGCGAGGAGCTGGGCCTGTTTGGAGCCGGCTTTTTGCTCATATTATTTCTGATACTGATCTGGCGCTTTTTCGTGATAGCAACACATGCAAAAGATTTGTTCGGCGCCCTGATCGCCACCGGCGCCATGGCCCATATGATGATCCAGGTGATCCTGAATATTGCCGTCGTCACCAATACCATTCCCAATACGGGCATCACGCTGCCCTTTATCAGCTATGGAGGCACCTCCGTCGTTTTCCTGC
>CAQNVT010000228.1 GCA_948844705.1 uncultured Dorea sp. | reverse complement strand
GCGCATGCCCCTGACGCACAAAAATCAGATGCACGCAGCTGTAGTTGTGATATTCTACCCGGACTATTGCAAAGCGCGATTTGGTATCTTTCTCCCCCTCATAAAAGTAAAGCATCGGCAATGCCGGTGCGGCACTTTAACTCTCATTCCTTTAGAATAACTATAAAAGCGAAAACCCGTCGGTTATATGACCGGCGGGTTTTTCCGTTTTCTTATTGCGATTCCTTCTATGTTAAGCTTATAATGGTATAAAAGATTTTAATATCACACAGGAGGTTTTTTCATGGCATTCAAAATGATACACGAAAATTACAATGTAGCAGATCTTGACAAATCTATCGATTTTTATCAGAAGGCTCTGGGGCTCCACGAGCTTCGAAGAAAAGCCGCCTCTGACGGAAGCTTCATTATTGTTTACATGGGAAATGATGAGACGGACTTCGAACTGGAGCTTACCTGGCTTAAAGACATGAACCGTCCATATGACCTGGGCGACTGTGAGTTTCATCTTGCATTCGCGGCGGACGATATGGACAGTGCATACAAAAAACATAAGGAGATGGACTGTATCTGTTACGAGAATCCTGATATGGGAATTTATTTTATCGCCGACCCGGACGGATATTGGCTGGAAATCGTGCCTGCGAAAAAGAACTAAATTCGCTTTTCCATCCAGCGGTACAGATCTCTAAAAACCTGCTGCCGGTCCGTCTCATTAAGAATCTCGTGCCGGTCCCCTTTATAAAGCTTCATTTTTACGTCCTGTATACCTGCCGCCCGGTATTTTCCGTATACTATCCGAACACTCCTTCCGAAATTTCCCACCGGATCGTCCGTTCCTGCCACGAGAAATATCGGAAGGTTTTTCGGAATTTTTCCGGCGCTTCCTCTTTTCTGAAGCGACTTCATTCCCTCAAACATCTGATAATAACCGTTTACGGTAAACACAAATGTGCACAAGGGATCCTCCTCATAGCGCCTGCAGTTTTCTGCATTGGAGGAAAGCCAGGTCGCTCCTTCCGGATCGTTTTTAAATCTTTTATTGTACCCGCCGAAGCTAAGGTTATTGATAAAATTACTTCTGTATTTCCAGCCTCTGAATAACGCAACGATACGGCATAGGAGCTGGCCTGCATAAAGCGTAAGCATCCCGTGATGCCCGGTCCCCATAATAATCGCACCTTTAAGTCCCTTTCCATACAGGGTAAGATACTGCCTCAAAAGAAAGGAGCCCATGCTGTGCCCCAGCATGAAATACGGTATGTCCGGATATTTCCGCTGTGTGATCCCCCGGAGCTTATGGATATCCCCTATAACATACCGGTTCCCGTACTTCTCATGAAAATACCCATAATACTCCTCGCTCTGCACGGATTGTCCGTGCCCCAGATGGTCATGTCCGGTCACATAAATTCCTCTTTCATTAAGAAACAGAGCAAATTCTTCATAGCGTCCTATGTATTCTGTCATACCGTGGCAAATCTGCAGAACTGCCTTTACCTCGCCCTCCGGCACCCATTCGATCGCATGGATCTCTGTCACTCCGTCTCTCGACGGATAAAAAAACTCTCGTTTCACTTTCCTGAAAGCCTCCCTCCAGATCTAACGGTTCTCCATCAAAACATATTCCCTGTGCTCCGCCAGCGGCTTATATGCCGGACGGATGATCTTATCTACATTCTTAAGCTCCTCCAGGCGGTGCGCACTCCAGCCGACGATACGCGCCGCGGCAAAAATCGGCGTATACAGAGCCGGCGGAAGATCTAACATGCTGTATACAAGGCCGCTGTAGAAGTCCACGTTCGCATTTACGCCTTTATAGATCTTTCTCTTTTCAGCGATAACCTTCGGCGCCATATGCTCCACCATCGCATACAGGTTATACTCCTTCTCGCAGCCCTTTTCCCTGGCAAGCTGCTTTACAAATCTCTTGAAGATATCTGCTCTCGGATCGGATACGGAATAGATCGCATGGCCCATTCCATAAATAAGTCCCTTCTGGTCAAATGCCTTTTTCTCCAGCAGATCATAGAGATACTTCCTTACCGCATCCTCGTCCTCCCAATCAGTTATCTGTTTTTTCATATCCTCAAACATCTGCGTAACCTTGATGTTGGCGCCGCCGTGCTTCGGCCCCTTAAGGGATGCCATCGCGGCGGCAATCGTGGAATAAGTATCCGTCCCGGAAGAGGTAACCACGTGAGTCGTGAAGGTCGAATTATTACCGCCGCCGTGATCCATATGAAGCACCAGGGCCATATCCAGGATCTTTGCCTCAAGCTTAGTATATTTACGGTTCTCTCTTAACATCATCAATATATTTTCCGCGGTAGACAACTCCTGCGACGGTGCATAGATGAACAGGTCGTCTCCTCTTCTGTAATTATAGGCATGGTATCCGTAGACCATCAGCATCGGAAACTGGCTGATCAGATTCAGGCACTGCCTTAATACATTTGGAATCGACGTATCATCTGCTTTCTCGTCATAGGAATAAAGATTCAGGATCGAGCGCGACAGACTGTTCATCATATCCCTGCTCGGAGCCTTCATGATCACGTCTCTTACAAAATTCGGAGGAAGCGTGCGCCTCTCCACAAGAATCTCGTGGAAATCTGTAAGCTTTTCCTTGCTCGGAAGCTCCCCGAACAAAAGAAGATATGTGATCTCCTCAAATCCATAGCGTTTTTCCTTAAGAAATCCTTTTACAAGATCCTTAATATTATATCCGCGGTAATAAAGATTTCCGGCACAGGGCACCTCTTTGCCTGCAACCACCTTCGTTGCGCATACATCTGATATGTTCGTAAGTCCGGCAAGCACGCCCTTCCCATTCAGGTCGCGCAAGCCTCGTTTTACCTCATATTTTGTATACAGTTCCTTGTCGATCGCATTGTTCTCGTTGCACAGCTCTGCAAGATCAAGAATCTCCGGTGTGATCTCAAACAATGCTCTTTCTACGCTCTTCAGCATAACTATCATCCTTTCTCCTGGTGTCACGTCTTCGAGTTGCCTGTGCGGAACATTTATTTCATATATTCCGCTATATCATTGCTCAGCTTCGCAAATTCAGCCAGCGTCAGGGCCTCTCCCCGCACGCCGGCTCCCTTTCCAAGCCGTTCAACTGCTTCACTGATCGCCTCCCTGGGAAGCTTAAGCCTGTCCGAGTTATTTAAGCCGTTAACCAGCGTCTTGCGCCTCTGGTTAAAAGCGGCTCTTATGATATCGAACAGAAGCTTTTCATCCGTCACCTTAACCGGCGGCTCCCCGTGCCTGGTAAGACGGATGACCGCAGAGCCCACTCTGGGACGCGGCATAAAACAATTCGGCGGGACATTTGCCACTATGTAAGGACTGGCATAGTACTGTACCGCGAGCGACAGTGCTCCGTAATTCTTGCTGCCCGGCCCTGTCTGCATACGCTCTGCAACTTCCTTTTGCACCATAACGGTAATACTCTCTACCGGAACATGATTTTCAAACAATCCCATGATGATGGGAGTTGTAATATAATAAGGAAGATTTGCCACCACCTTAACCGGGCGGCCGCCATTTTCTTCCATTACAAGCTCCTCAAGGTCAAGCTTCAGAATATCTTCATTAATAATTCTTACGTTATCATATCCATTTAACGTATCAGAAAGAATCGGGATCAGATTTTTATCGATCTCTACGGCAACTACACGGCGCGCGGCGCCGGCAAGATACTGGGTCATCGTCCCGATTCCCGGTCCGATCTCCAGCACCATATCCTCCTCTGTAATCCTGGCCGCCCTTATGATCTTGTCCAAAACATGGGTGTCAATCAAGAAATTCTGTCCGAATTTTTTCTGAAATATAAACTGATATTTCTGTAAGACTTCTATCGTTTGCCGAGGATTCCCCAGCGTCGGCTTACTCATATCGTTACTCCCCGAATTTTGTTTAGTTGTAACTGTTCAGTACCTTCACAGTTACGTTTAGTTATCCTATTATACACTAAGATAAGGAAAAATGATATTAAGAATGTATGAACTTTTCTAAACTCTCTGTTCGTTGTACCGATATAATCTGTATACTTCCTTCGCATTAGCCTCCGTCCGGCTTATGACCTCCTCGCAGGTGATACCCTTTATCCGCGCAATTTCCTCCGCCACATATTTTATATATCCCGAGTGATTCCGCTTCCCGCGGTACGGCTCCGGTGCAAGGTACGGACAGTCCGTCTCGAGAACAATCTTTGTAAGAGGAACCGCTTCGGCTACCTGCTTAAGCTTTTTTCCGTTTTTAAATGTCACCACACCGCCGATGCCGATATAAAATCCCAGCTTCACATATTCAAGAGCCAGCTCCTTAGAGCCCGAAAAGCAGTGAATGATCCCGGAAAGTCCTTTCCCATACTCCTTCATGATCTGAAAGGTATCCTCCGCCGCATCCCGGCTGTGGATGTTGACCGGAAGCCCCAGCTCCCCGGCAAGCTCAAGCTGCCGGATAAACCATTTCTTCTGCAGATCGCGGGGCTGTGTATCCCAGTAATAATCCAGCCCGATCTCTCCCACCGCAACAACCTTATCCCTGCGGCACCATCCTCTAAGCTCCTCAAAAGTATCCTCATTCAGATCCCCCACCTCATCCGGGTGAACTCCTGCGGCAGCATAGATAAAAGGATATTTCTCCGCAAGCTCTATGGCCTTTCTGCAGCCGTCAAGAGAAGCGCCTACATTTACAATCGTGCCCACCTCGAATTCCTTCATTTCATGCAATAATTCATCCCGGTCAGAATCGAATTGCTTATCGTCATAATGCGCATGTGTGTCAAATATCATAAATATCCTCCTTAATCGGGTCTTCTCCCGCACAATTATACTTTACGGAGAAAAATTTTGCAATAATCGTAACTCTATTTCATTGCATCCTGAATGACACGGAGTACATTTTTATAAAAGATTTTCTCAATATCGTTTCCGGAAAAGCCTTCTTTTTTAAGAGCTTCCTCAAGAAGCTGCGTTTTCGTACAGTCCGAAATCTCAAGCTCGCCCTCGATACCGTCCAAATCACCTCCGATACCGACGCATTCGACGCCTCCTACATTTGCCATCCTTCTTTACCGCGGCCACACCCTCCGCGTAGCTCAGCCCGCGCTCATACTCCAGCGCCACGGCCTCCCTC
>CAQNVT010000227.1 GCA_948844705.1 uncultured Dorea sp. | reverse complement strand
TATGAGTTTTATCTGGATCTGTTTTTCCTTATTAATTTTTACCTGAATTTCCTGTCCTTGTTTCTTTCCGCATGTCCGGAAGCCCCTCCGGCATATAATAGATCCGGCCGCCGTAAATCCTCATGCGTGCCATATCATACTCCCTGCGCACGTCCGGAAGAAACTGCACGAATTCCTCCGGAAGCTTTTCCCTTCCGCGGCCGCTTTCCCGGTTCCTGTCCCCGGCAGGCCGGTCCTTTTCTCCTTTTCGAAGCAGAGCCAGAAAATGTCCCTCTCCCTTCATTTTATGGGGAAAGATACGCACCGTTTTTTTAAGCTCTGTATGATCTCCCGGCACCGTATCCGAAAATCCCTCCATAAAGCCTTCGTAGCCCTCGATACTCTCAATCTCAAACTCGGGGCAGCTCTTAAGAAACTGCCAGATCATCTGCTCGTTCTCCCCCGGGTCAAAGGTACAGGTGGAATACAGCATCTGTCCGCCGGGCCTTAGCATCCCGGCCGCCTGAAGGAGGATGCTTTTCTGTATATTCATAAAATACTCCGGGCCGTGCTCCTCCCAGGCCTTTATCATCCTTTTGTCTTTTCGGAACATGCCTTCTCCCGAACAGGGCGCATCGATCAATATTTTGTCAAAATACTCCGGAAAATAACCGGCAAGCTTTCCCGGCTCTTCGCTTAGTACCAGAACATTTCCGATACCAAATACTTCAATATTTTTAAGCAGGCCTTTCGCCCTGGAATTGCTGATGTCATTCGCCGCAAGCAAACCTTCTCCCTGTAATTTCGCACCAAGCTCCGTCGCCTTTCCGCCCGGCGCCGCACACAGATCCAGCACCCGGTCTCCCGGCTTAACGGGAAGCCGGTCCGCCGGCGTCATGGCGCTCGGCTCCTGAAGATAGTAAAGCCCCGCAAAATAATACGGATGCTTCGAGGGAGACAGCGTCTCCCCGTCGTAATAAAATCCGTTCCCGATCCAGGGAACCGGAGTAATCTTAAAAGGACACAGAGCCATAAACTCCCGGACGGAAATCTTCGCCGTATTTACACGAAGCCCATAGTATCTCGGCTCATCAAAACATGCAAGATAATTATCATAGTCATCCCTCAAGAGCTTCCTCATCTTATCCACATACTTGCCCGGTAAAAGCATACTTATCCTCCCTGTCCTCACAGATACTAATAAGTATACCATATTAAGCCGCATAACTCCAGTGGATACCGCAGGTTTTTGCTGAAATTAATAACGGTTCCGTCAGGAAAATTCGTAGGAGAGCTTCCGGTTCTCTAAAAGAAGCAGCACATAATACGGGTTAACGCTGATTTCCGTCTCTTCATTGTACGTATAGATCCCCACATGGAGATGTACTGCGAATTTTCCTCTTGTCCCTTCCTCTCCGTAGCCAGAATCTCCCATATATCCAAGAAACTCCCCCGCTTTTATCTCGTCACCCTCCTTTATATCCGCATAGGAGTCCAGATGTGCGTAGTAGTAATAAGTACCACTGTCAGAGGTGATGCCGATCCGATACCCGCCCTTCTCGAGCCATCCCAGATTTGTGACGGTTCCGTCGGTCATACTGACGATCGGATAAAGTCCTCTTTCATTTACGGAAGCCATAATATCCGTTCCCTCGTGTCCGCTTGTGCCCTTATAGTTGCGCTCCGCCTGCCAGGAGTCCACATAGGAGACGGTAAGAGAGTCATCCCGCTCAGATTCCGGCACCGGAAAATACCGGACCTCATCCTTTACACTGCGAAGAAGCGCCCCGCACTCCGGCGAGAGCTTATCCTCTATGGCTTCCATCTCTTCATCCATAAAATGTGCCCGGTACCAGTCATCCTGAAGCCCCATCCTCCGATATGTCTGATAACTTCCCATGCGGTACAGATGACCGGTCAGAAGCACCGTAAAAAAAGCAGACAAAAATATTGCCGATATTATTTTGCAAATCCTTCTTCGTCTCACAAAAAAATCCTTTTTGTTGTACTATATGCAAAACGGCTGCATCCGTATGTCATGCTTCCGCATGAAATACAGATACAGCCGTATGATTTCTCGCAACTGTTCAGTATCTTCACAGTTACCTTTATTCTTTCATTATTTGAGCTTCGCAAGAACCGCCTTTAAGTAGTTCCACATACGCTCTGTAGACGCAATATCGATCCTCTCATTGAAGGAATGGATATCATGCATCGTAGGTCCGAAGGATACGCAGTCCAGATCCGGACGCTTTCCTAAGAACAGGCCGCACTCCAGTCCTGCATGAACCGCAGATACTACCGGGTCCTTTCCGAACATTTCCTTGTAGGTGCTCTCCATGACCTGACGAATCTCCGAATCCGGATTATACTGCCATGCCGGATACTCATTGATCACCTCTGTCTGAGCATTCACAAGCTTCGCACACTGTCCCAGCTCTTCCTTTAACCGCTGCTTATGGCTCTCCACGGAGCTTCTTACCAGTGAACAGCATTTAACACATGCATCCTCGGTAACGATAACGCCAAGGTTCAGAGAAGTCTCTACCAGGTTCTCAAGCTTCCTTGCAAATCCCTGCACTCCGTTCGGACATATGGTGATATAAGAGATCACGCGTCCTGTGCTGTCCTCGTCGCACACGTCTGCCGTCTCATTCTCCGTCACCGCCGTATCTACCTTAAACGTAGGCTCATCGCCCATAAACTCATATTCCCAGGTCTTTCTCATCTCCTCGGCCATCTCACATATCTTAGCCGCATCCTTAGCATCTGCGATAAGCTTTGCGGTAGATTCCATCGCAATAACGTTATCCTTGGCACCTCCGCAGACAGATACAAGGCTTACCGGAACCTCCAGAGAAATAAGATTCAGAAGACGGCCCATCATCTTGTGGGCATTTCCGCGCTGCTTATGTATCTCGGCGCCGGAGTGTCCCCCAAGAAGTCCGTGCACCTTGATCTCCACAAGCGTTCCGCTCTTTTTTACTCTTGTAACCGGAATCGTAGTCTCAAAACGGTATCCACCTGCGCATCCTGTCGTCAGAATTCCCTCTACGTCAGAGTCAATATTAAGAAGCTTCCTTCCCTTAAGGCTTGCCAGGTCGATCGCATTGGCTCCGCCCATTCCTACCTCCTCGTCAACGGTAAACACCGCCTCGATCGGCGGATGCGGGATGTCCTTGCTGTCAAGAACCGCCATTGCCATTGCAACTGCGATACAATCGTCGCCGCCAAGGGTAGTATCCTTCGCCTTTACGAATCCGTCCTCCACATAAAGCTCCAGCGGATCCTTCGAAAAATCATGATTAGATTCCGGCCGCTTCTCACATACCATGTCAAGATGCCCCTGGATAATTACCGGCTCGCTGTTTTCATAGCCTTCGGTTCCTGGTTTTCTGATAATAATATTATTCACAGCATCCTGTGTATAATCAAGGCCTCTCTCCCTGGCAAACTCCACACAGTAATCACTGATCCTCTTCGTATCAAATGTTCCGTGCGGAATCTGGCTCATTTCCTCAAAAAACCGGAAAACTTCTTTTGGTTGAATCTGGTCTAATACTGCCATAATCACATTCCCTCGCTTCTTTATTTTTTATTCATTTCTACTTCATATTATCCAACACTTGTCATAAAAAATCAACCGATTCCATACAATTATTTGAAATATATAAAACTGGTATCCTATGAGACAATATTATTTTCGATTTGGCGTTATCCTTTTGTTTATCACCATGCTTCTGTTCCCGAAGCAGGTATTCGAAGGAGCAAGCGAAGGGCTCCTTTTGTGGTTTAACAGTGTGCTGCCTACCCTTCTCCCATTTATGATCGTATCAAATCTGTTGATCCGTACACATGCGGTCGACTGGATCGTGCGGGTGACCGGCCCTCTTCTTCCCAATGCCACCAGTTCAGATCTCCCGCATGATAGATGACCTTATCGCCCGCATACACGACAAAAGCAACCCC
>CAQNVT010000226.1 GCA_948844705.1 uncultured Dorea sp. | reverse complement strand
CCGAATTCCTCGATGAGCCGCCATTTATATTCCGGTTTTATTTCCGCTTTTACCTGATAAGTGCGGGGGAATACTTTTTCCCGCGACAGATCCGGAAGCGGGCAGGTACGTTTCTGAAAGGACCCGCTTATGCGAAGGCATGTTATCCGTCCCAGCTTAAACAGCCGGAAATCATCTCTGGATTCACAAAATCCCCATACATACCAGCTGGACCACTGGAAGATCAGGTAGTAGGGTTCTATAGTTCTGTCCGAATCGCCCTTTGGTGCGTGGTACAGGAAGGAGACCTTCTGCCCGGACAGGATCGCGCCGTGCAAAAGCTCGATCTTGGGAGCGAGAGCGTCCTTATACCAGGAAGAAAGGTCGATCAGGATATGTGTATCCCCGGTAAGGAGATCAGAGGAGCCGGCGGACAGCTTTTCCATCAGCTGGGCGTAGCGGTTCGTGCCGCTTACGCTGTCCAGACTTTTTAAACCGGCTAAAATCGCCTGCATGTCCGAGGTGCTGAGGAGTGTGCGGTCGATCTTATATCCGTCCATGATGGAGATGCCGCCGTTTTGCCCCTGTTCGGTTATCAGAGGGATCCCTGCCATGCACAGCGCTTCGATATCGCGGTTTATTGTGCGGCGGGACACCTCAAATTTTTCTGCCAGATAAGGGGCAGTTACTTTTTTATGCTGCAAAAGGATCGACAGGATCCCGATCATTCGGTCAAGCTTCATTTTGTACCACCTTGTTTTTATACTTTGACAGGCTTCCTGTGATATTTTTCTATTACACAGGAATGAGTCTTATTTTTTGTCTCGTAATTAATACCGACCAGAAGAACTTCTCCGCCGAAGTCCTCGATAACCTGTATATATTGTTTGTCTTTAATCTGAGCGATTGCGCCCTCCGGAGATTTGTTCCATTTTAATTCAATCAGCCCTGTTTTATCAATGTATTTTCCTTTCAATACTGATTGAAAACCGGCATTACCGGGATTCAGATATTTCCCCATGAGACAGCTCTCCCTTCTTCTTGGATATATTTTCAGTATAAGTCGATTAAATCTAAGATGCAAGTTTTTAGTTACATTTTCACCATAATGAGTTATAATGTATCTGTTAGACTATAATTTTTTCAGGTGGAGGGAATGCTATGTATTATAAGCAGTATGGAAATACAGATATGAAGGTTTCGGCGGTAGGACTTGGAACGATGCGCTATGACGAGGAGGACATCAAGGCGGGAAGGCTTGAGAAATGTGCAGAGATTCCGCTGTATGCTTATGAGAAGGGCATCAATTACTGGGATACGGCGCCGTTTTACTGTGAGGATAAAAGTGAGATCGTGACAGGAATCGCATTGTCTCAGGTGGACAGAAGCAAGGTGTATGTAACTTCAAAGACAAATCTGGGGACGATCGGAGACGAGCATCCGACAAAGGATATGTTCCGCAGGAGGCTTGAGACATCTCTTGACCGCCTGAAAACAGATTACATAGATTTTTACCATATGTGGTGTATGCTGAGCATCGAATCATGGGAAAAGCATATGGAAAGGATCTATGAATTTTTTGAGGATGCAAAAAGAGAAGGTTTAATAAGAAATATTGTATTTTCTTCCCATATGCAGGGCAATGATATAGAGACGGTTGTAAATACCGGGAAGTTTAAGGGCATGCTGATCGGCTACAATGCATTGAATTACAGGTTCCGTCAGAGCGGGATCAAGGCGGCTCATGAAAACGGAATGGGCGTGGTTGTTATGAATCCTCTGGGAGGCGGCATGATTCCGCAGAACCCGGAGAGCTTTGCGTATCTGACCGAGGGGACGGGGCTTACCGTTCCGCAGGCGGCGCTTCGTTTTGTGGCGTCCCATAAGGAGATTACGGTAACGCTTGCGGGCTGCACGACAAAGGAGCATGTGGATGATGCGGTAAAGGCGGTAGAGGGTCTTGTGGAAAAGCCAGCGGACGAGATCGTGAAGGAATATGAGAATAAGGGCGTATCCTTTAATAATCTCTGCACAGGATGCGATTACTGTAAGGGATGTCCGAAGGGTATTCCAATCTCAAAATTTATGGATGTCTATAATCAGAAGATATTGACAGGCAGGGATGAGGCGATGGCAGACCGTCTTGACAATCACTGGGATATTCCGGCAAAGCAGGCGGCAGATTGCATTGCCTGCGGAAAATGTGAGAAGGCGTGTACACAGCATCTTCCTATTATAGAGAGACTGAAGGAGATTGCCGGATAACACGGCATCAGGCGATAACAGACAACAGGAGGCAGTATGGGTGAAAAAATTGTACTTATAGACGGGCATAGTATTTTAAACCGGGCGTTTTACGGGCTTCCGGATCTTACGAATGCAGAAGGGCTTCATACGAATGCGGTCTATGGATTTCTGACGATCATGTTTAAGATCTTAGAAGAAGAGAAGCCGGAATATCTTACGGTGGCATTTGACGTGCATGCGCCGACCTTCCGCCATGAGATGTACGAACAGTATAAGGGAACAAGAAAGCCGATGGCAGAGGAATTAAGAGAGCAGGTTCCGGTGATTAAGGAAGTACTGGCCTCTATGGGAATCAAGACCGTTGAATGTGCCGGCCTCGAGGCAGATGATATTCTGGGAACGATATCGAGGCGCTGCGAAGATCAGGGAATGGAGGTATCGGTGATCTCCGGGGACAGAGATCTTCTCCAGCTTGCGACGGAGCATGTAAAGATACGGATTCCGAAGACGAAGCAGGGGCGCACGGAGGTGGAGGATTATTACGCCGCAGATGTGCATGCCCGCTATCAGGTAACGCCGAAGGAATTTATCGATCTTAAGGCGCTCATGGGAGATGCCTCTGACAATATTCCCGGCGTACCGGGTATCGGAGAGAAGACGGCGATGAAGATCATCTCCGAGTATCATTCTATCGAAAATGCCCACGAGCACGCAGAGGAGCTTAAGCCGCCCCGTGCTTCCAGGGCGATGACAGAGCACTGGGACCTGGCAGTGATGAGCAAGGAGCTTGCAACCATTCAGGCAGAGGCAGATTTTCCTTATGAGCTTTCTGAGGCCAGGCTTGGAAATATATTTACGGAAGAGGCATATGCGTATTTCCAGAGGCTGCAGTTTAAGAACCTTCTTTCAAAGTTTGACGTGACCGCGCCGTCAAACAAGGTGGAGGATTCCTTCCTTGAGATTACGGAGCGCAGTCAGGCAGAAAAGATCTTAAAGGAGGCAGAGGGGGCAGGATGCGTCGGAGCGTGTATCTTTAAGGACACGGAAAATGTGCTGCCGCTTTTTGCAAGTGAGGCGGGTATCGGAGGCATCGGCCTCAGCTATGGAAAATCAAAGACTTATTGTATCCGAACCGGAGCTGAGATCGGAAGCGGGTGGCTTCTTCAGAAGCTTGGCGGGCTTTCTGCATCCGCCGGCCGGTTTGTTATGTTTGACATAAAGGCTGCGATGGAGTATATTCAGATAGAGCGTGAGAAGGCCTGCTTTGATGCGATGGTCGCGGCGTATCTTCTGAATCCCCTGAAGAGTGATTACACATATGAGGATGTGGCAAGGGAGCAGCTGGAGCTTATCATAGAGGAGAAGTCTCCGGTGTGGGTAAAGGTATGCTATGAGGCGTACACGGCATTTGCCGCGGCGGACATCATGTTCGCCAAGCTTAAGGACATGCGCATGGACCATCTGTTTACCGATATCGAGATGCCGCTTGTATTTACACTTTATGATATGGAAAGAAACGGGATCCGCGCGGAGGGAGAAGCGCTTAAGATCTACGGCAGCCAGCTTGGAGCAAGAATTACGGAGCTTGAGAGGGAAATCTATGATGAAGCAGGAGAAACATTTAACATCAATTCCCCGAAGCAGCTTGGAGCAGTTCTCTTTGAGACGCTCAAGATACCCGGCGGAAAGAAGACAAAGACAGGGTATTCCACGGCGGCCAATGTGCTGGAAAAGCTTGCCCCGGATTATCCGATCATAAATAGGATACTGGAATACAGGCAGTATACGAAGCTTAAGTCTACTTATGCGGACGGTCTTGTGACCTATATCAGTGAGGATGGCAGGATTCACGGGAAATTCAACCAGACCATCACTGCGACGGGAAGGATCAGCAGCACGGAGCCGAATCTTCAGAACATTCCGGTGCGTATGGAGCTTGGAAGGCTGATACGCAAGGTATTTGTTCCGGAGGAGGGTTATATTTTCCTCGATGCGGATTATTCGCAGATCGAGCTTCGGATCCTTGCCCACTGTTCCGGAGACCAGCGGCTTATTGAGGCTTATAAGGAGCAGAGCGATATTCACAGGATCACGGCCTCCCAGGTATTTCATGTGCCCTTTGAGGAGGTGACCGAGCTTCAGAGGCGCAATGCCAAGGCGGTAAATTTTGGAATTGTATACGGGATAAGCTCCTTCGGGCTTTCCGAAGATTTAAGCATCGGGAGGAAGGAGGCGGCGAAATATATCGAGGATTATTTCCATACGTATCCCGGCATTAAGCTGTTTCTTGACGACACGGTAAAGCATGCAAAGAAGATGGGCTATGTAGTAACCCTGTTCGGGCGAAGGCGTCCGGTGCCGGAGCTTGCCTCCAGTAATTTTATGCAGCGGTCCTTCGGAGAGCGGGTGGCTATGAATGCGCCGATCCAGGGCACTGCGGCAGATATTATCAAGATTGCCATGGTGGGAGTAAATCGGCGCTTAAAGGAGAAGAAGCTTAAGTCAAAACTTGTTCTCCAGGTACATGATGAGCTTCTGATCGAAGTATATAAGCCGGAGCTTCCGGTTGTTCAGACGATACTTCAGGAGGAAATGGAGCATGCGGCAGAGCTGGATGTGCCGCTTGAGATAGATATGCATACAGGCGAAAACTGGTACGAAGCAAAGTAAGAGGTGTAAGGATATGAAAATTATAGGAATTACAGGCGGTGTAGGCGCAGGAAAGACTGAGATTTTGGAATACCTGAACAATAAGTACGGTGCAAGTATCTGCCATACGGATAAAGTGGGAAAGAAGCTGCAGAAAAAAGGCGGCGTCTGCTATGATGCCATTGTAGAGCACTTCGGCAGGGAAATACTGAACGAAAAGGAAGAGCTCGACAGAGAGCGGTTAAGTGATATCGTATTTTCGAATCCGGCAGAGCTTGAGGCTCTGAACCGGATCGTGCATCCGGCGGTAAAAGCAGAGGTGGATCATCTGATTCAGCAGGAAAAACGTAAGAATACGAATCTTTTTATCATTGAATCTGCAATTCTTATTGAGGCAAACTACGGTGATATCTGTGATGAGCTGTGGTATATTTATGTGGATGACGACACAAGACGGAAGCGTCTGTATTATTCCAGAGGATATGATACGAAGAAGATTGATGATATTATCGCAGCGCAGCTTCCCAAGGATCAGTTCTTAAGGAACTGCGACCGGGCGATCGATAACAGCGGTGACTTTTCAGAGACGATGCTGCAGCTGGATCAGATTATAAAGGACTTATAGGAAGGAACATACATACATGAGAATATGCAGCATTGCCAGTGGAAGCAGCGGGAATTGTATTTACGCGGGGGATGAGGAAACACATCTTCTGGTTGATACCGGAATCAGCAAAAAACGGGTGGAGGAAGGCCTTCGCACCCTGGGAGTAAAGGGTGAAGAGCTTTCAGGTATACTGATCACACATGAGCATATCGACCATATACAGGGGCTCGGAGTATTCAGCCGCAAATATGAGATTCCGATTTATGCAACAAAGGGGACGATTGAAGGAATCAAAGAAACTGCGAGTCTTGGAAAGCTCCCGGAGGGACTTCTTAAGGAAATTACAATTGACGAGAGGTTTAAGCTGGGGGGAATGGAGATTCTGCCGTTTGCGATTTCCCACGATGCCAGGGAACCGTCCGGATACCGGATCGAGAACGGGAAAAAGGCAGTCGCGGTTGCAACAGATCTGGGAGTATACGACGATTATATCGTCGAACATCTGAAAAGTCTGAACGGAGTAGTATTGGAAGCCAATCATGATATACATATGCTGGAGGTGGGGCCGTACCCATACCCGCTCAAAAGACGGGTGATGGGGGAAAAAGGACACCTTTCCAATGAACTGTCAGGAAGACTTCTGTGCGATATACTGCATGACGGACTGCAGCACGTCATTTTGGGACATTTAAGCAAGGAAAATAATTATCCGGAGCTTGCATATGAGACTGTGAAGCTTGAGATCACACTGGGAAATAATCCCTATAGGGGTGAGGATATTCCCATTATGGTGGCAAAAAGGGATACGGTCTCGGATGTTGTAGTATTGTAGAAAAGAGAGAGGTAGAGAACAAAAAATGGGAAAAATAGCAATCGTAACAGACAGTAACAGCGGTATTACACAGGCGCAGGCAAAGGAGATGGGAATCCGCGTACTGCCGATGCCCTTCTATATTAACGGAGAGCTGTATTTCGAGGATATTACTTTAACACAGGAGCAATTTTACCAGAAGCTTTTGGAGGATGCGGACATCTCGACCTCACAGCCCTCTCCGGGAAATGTTATGGAGCTGTGGGATGAGCTTCTGGAGGAATATGACGAGCTCATCTATATTCCTATGTCCAGCGGACTGAGCAGCTCCTGTGAAACGGCGATGATGCTTGCAAGGGACTATGGCGGAAGAGTTCACGTGATCGACAATCAGAGGATCTCCGTTACACAGCGTCAGTCCGTGCTTGACGCGATGGAAATGGCCGAAAAAGGACTTAGTGCACAGGAGATAGAAGAGGTGCTGATGCGCGAAAAGCTGGAGGCAAGTATTTATATTACTGTGGATACTTTAAAATATTTGAAAAAGGGCGGCCGTGTGACTGCGGCGGGCGCAGCTCTCGGCGCGGTGCTTAATATCAAGCCGGTGCTTCAGATTCAGGGGGAAAAGCTGGATGCATTCGCGAAGGTGCGGGGCTTTAAAGCGGCAAAGAAGACGATGATCGAGGCAGTGAAAAAGGATATCAGCGGACGGTTTGCCGGGAAAAAGATAGTGCTGGCGGCGGCTTATACCTGTTCGGATGAGGAGGCAGAGGGCTGGAAAAAGGAGCTGGAGGAAAAGTTTCCGGGGTATGAGATTCATATGGACAGGCTGTCTCTGAGTATAAGCTGCCATATCGGGCCGGGATCGATCGCGGTGACTTGCAGTAAGGCGGTTGAGTATTAAGCGGTGTGCGACACTTTATTTTTCATTGATTTACAAGATGACGATCTGTTGCTTATATTCATTTATGAAGGAGGTTTTGAATTTGTCGGTGAGGATGCTTTCGTAGAGGTTTGATGCGGTGATGTCCTGGGAGAGCATCCGGCGGCCGGCGGCGCTGGGAACGGCGGTCTGTGTAAGCTTTGTAACGAGCGGGATCTGCGTGCTTTTTTTTATGCGGGATAAAAGGGAGACGCAGTCCTTTCGGAAGCCAAGGAGACGAGCGTACCGGCAGTACCCTTCCTTTTTATATGTGAGCATGTCCTCTGTAGTGATATTTAGCAAAATATGGAAGAGACACCGGCTGATTCTTGTATAGGTCATGTCCCTTGTTTTCAGCCGTTCACAGAACTGATCGAAGGTTATAAGTGCGTCGGTGAGATTGCATATACGGTTGGCGAGGTCCTCTGTAACATCCATATAACGGGCAAGGGAAGCTGGTGTTTCTGTAAGCAGCCGGTATTTTAAAATAAGAGAAAAATCATTGCTGAGGACAGGATATCTTACGCCGCAGGTGTCTTTTAACAATGAAAGGCAGAACGGCGGAACCTGTCCCTTTAAAGGTGCCAGGAAGCCGGATAGAGAAGAGCCGGCGTCAGATTCCTGCCCCGGAGAAGAGAGGGGCATTTCCGCGCAGGAAAGAAGCTTTCGGATCGCGGAAGCAGAGCTTAGATTCCCGCTTAGCTTCTCGTCGTGATAACCGGAGCCGGCACGCCGGACCGTGAAGACCTCTATACTACTTTTTATAAGCTTAAGTGCTTTTATATATTCGATTCCCAGGATGTTGTCGTTCTGCTGGGGCTTAGGGCTGGCGGTCTTGACCGTCTTTGCCATCTGGCTCAGTGCGAGGCAAAGCTGGATGTAGCTCTTGAGCTGTCCGGCGTGGAGGCCGTTTTTGCGATCGGCGGTGGGGGCGTCGAATTGGAAAAGCCGGAACTCGACCGTGCCCTTGGTGAAGGTGGCGTGGAGGTTGAGCATATGGTAGCGGCTGTCGTTGTAGTGCTGGTTTCTGCCGTAGGTGGCGTTGTTGGTGCTGTACCAAATGTCCGCCAGGTCGCTCATGGTGCTGGGCTTGCGGCTGTTGACCGTTTCGATGAACCGGGGGTTGACCGTCCGGCAGTAGCGGCTCATGCGGTAGTGGTCGAGGGCCAGGGCATCCGCCAGGAGGCTCTCGTGGCTGG
>CAQNVT010000225.1 GCA_948844705.1 uncultured Dorea sp. | reverse complement strand
TATCCGCCGCAAGTCCGGGCGCCAGCTTTCCGTCCGTGGGAACCTCAGAATTCACTTCATCGACCACCACGTACACGACCACCTGAGGATTCTCCTGCGGAGCATACCCGATAAATGACAGAAGATGCTTGTTATTATCACGGGGCAGTTTCTCGGCCGTACCGGTCTTGCCCCCCACATCATAGCCTTCTACATAAGCGGCGGAGCCTGTTCCCTCCGTCACGACTCCCAGCATATAATCCTTCAGTATATCACTCGTTTCCTGGGATATGGTCTTCTTAATTAAGACGGGATTTTTATTCTCCGTCACATTGCCGTTTTCATCCTGGATCTGCTTTACTATATGAGGCTCATAATAATCGCCTCCGTTAATGAGTGAACAGAAGGAAGCCGCAAGCTGGGTCATGGACACGGTAAAATTCTGGCCGAACGCATTCGTTATAAGACTGACCTCGTCCATGTTCTCCTCCGTGTAGAGAAGTCCCGGCATCTCTCCCGGGAGATCGATCCCGCAATACTCCCCGAACCCAAACACCTTCTGATATCTGACCATATCCTTTACGCCCAGTTCCTCACCGATATCCATAAGAGCCACGTTACAGGAGTTTTCCACCGACCGCTTCAATGTCTGTGTGCCGTGCCCGGACTCGTTATTACATTTGATCTTCCATTCCTCTGTCTGTACAAAGCCGTTGCAGGTGTAGGATTCGTCTCCCGTAAGCTTGCCGAGCTCAAGTCCGGCCCCTACCGTAAAAGGCTTTATCGTAGATCCCGGTTCGTAGGTCTCACTGACGCAGAAATTATTCCACAGAGAATATAACGTATTCAGCTTATCCTCATCCGACATCCCCGCAAGCTCCTCCTCCGTATAATAGGCGCTTAGATCCCTCGGGTGATTCAGATCATAGTTGGGATACGATGCTTCCGCCAGTATCTCCCCGTTCTGCGGATTCATAACGATAACCGCCGTATTCTTGCTTCCTGCGCCGGTCCACGCACTGTCCTTGTGCTCCTCATTAAATGCGAGAATGTGTTTCTCCACGATACTCTGCACCTGAAGGTCAATGGTAGATACTACCGTGCTGCCGTTCTCCGGCTCCTTTACGGTCCTTTCAAAGGCCGCATCCTCATCCTGATAGCCGTACACCCTTCCGTCCGTGCCGTTTAAGACAGAATTATAATAATCCTCGATTCCGTTGCTTCCCACATTACCGTCAACGGTAAAGCCAATTACGTCACTGGCAAGGGTATTGTACGGATATGTCCGCACATAGTCCTCCTCAAGCCAGATTCCGTTCACATCAGGGTAGTTTTTGTCGTCATCATCGATCTTTTCGAATTCCTTTGCCTTGTCATAATCGATTCCCTTTAAGAGAACTGCATATCTGCTTGACGGATTTTCCTTTGCCAGTGTACGGATCTCCTCCCCGTCAAGCCCGAACAGCTCTGTCAGCACGGCGATCGTAGGCTCCACGTACTTCTCTTCGCTTAACATCACCTTAACATCAAGTATGACATTATAGACACGGGTGCTGGTCGCAAGCTTCGTTCCGTTACGATCTACGATATCCCCCCGTTTGAAAGGAATCGACCGGCTTCCGTACTCCTGCTGGTCAAGCACAAGCTTGGAATATATCTCCCCGTTTGATGCATTAATATATGTGATCCTTCCTACCAGAACAGCAAAAGCTAGTATAATCCCTATAAAGAGCATTACTAGCTTTTTCTGCATCAGTTTGGTAAATTTTCTTTTGAAAATACTTCTCCTTTTTTTCATTCTTCCGGCCATAAATACTCCCACCCCCTAATCATCATGCTTATCCGATTGGGCAAGAACCCCGTCCTCAGGTATATCCTCATACTGCTTTACATAGTCTGCCAGCGGACTGGTATATTCCACAATCTGATCCTCAGATGCATATACCATGCCGAGTTCATTCTGCGCCTTTGTCCGGATCTCATCAAGATTAACCGCGTCCATCACAAAATTATATCTGGTGTTGTTCTCCTCCTTAAGATCGGCGAGCTCTGCCTGCAGAGCCGTAATATTCTCGGAGCGTCTTGTAATTCTTGACTGAAGCTTCACGTAATTGACGCATATGATAAGTGCAAGCATAGCTGCAAATGTAAGGAACATAACGTATCCCGGATTCATGCGGAGCGCCTGCCTGCGGTTCCTTTTTACCTGACTGCTCGTCCCCTTTCTGACATTCGGGTTATCCTCGCGTCTTACCGGCTCATAGGACGGCTTGGCCGCAACATTGCCGTATACATACATGGAGCTCTGCATCCTGCCGTTTCTTCTTCTGCCTGCCTGTGCCCGTTTTGCTGCCATTACATGCACCCCTTTCTGTTAACAAGATCTAACTCCGTTCAAATATCCTGAGCTTGGCGCTCTTTGAACGGCTGTTGCTTTCCGTCTCTTCTTCTCCCGGTAATATGGGCTTTCTGGTCACAACTCTCCCCTTTGAGACCTTTCCGCACATACAGACCGGAAAATCCGGCGGACATGTACATGGATTCTCATTCCGCTTAAAAGCGCTCTTTACGATGCGGTCCTCCAGCGAATGAAAGGTTATAATGCACAATCTTCCTCCCGGATTCAATAAGTCAATCATATCATCCAGTGAATCCTTAAGGACCTCCAGTTCTCTGTTTAACTCAATACGAATAGCCTGAAACGTCCGTTTTGCCGGATGCCCGGCCTTCTTCTGGTACTTCATGGGAATCGCATGCTTAATGATCTCAGCCAGCTCTCCCGTCGTCTCGATTGGATGCAGCCTTCTCTCCTGCACGATATGCTTCGCTATATTCTTTGCAAATTTATCTTCTCCATAGTCCCGTATCACACGGTAAAGTTCCATCTCATCGTATTCATTGACGATGTCTCTGGCCGTGCACTTCATCCGTGCATCCATCCGCATATCCAGAGGCGCATCCCCGCGATAAGAGAATCCCCGTTCTGCCGTATCCAGCTGATAAGACGATACGCCCAGATCGAGAACGATCCCATCGACCTTGTCAATGCCTAATTTTTGAAGCTGAGACTTCATATCACAATAGTTGCTTCTCACTATTGTGACCTTCTCCCCGAAGCCTTTTAACCGCTGACCTGCAGCCTCTATCGCTGCAGCATCCTGATCTACTCCTACAAACTTACCCTTATTATTCAGACGCCTGCATACTTCATATGCATGTCCGCCTCCGCCCAGCGTACCATCTGCGTAGATGCCGTCAGGCTTAATGTTCAGCCCGTTAACAGTTTCTTCAAGCAATACCGATCTGTGTCTGAATTCCATATCTTCTCCCTCTAGATACTAAACCCACTTGCTTCCATATCCGATGCGATATCTTCAATGCCAAGCTCCACTTCGGCATTCTTCTCTTCCCACCTTGCCTTGTCCCATATCTCGGCACGCTTCCCCATACCGACAAACACGACTTCCTTATCAAGTCTTGCATAGGCTCTTAACACAGAAGGAATCAATGTTCTGCCTTGCTTATCCAAATCTCCGTCTGTTGCACTCCCCTGGAAAAAATATGCAAAAGCACGGGCTTTCTTATCTGTGGTGGTCGGCAGTGCATTAAGCTTTTCCTCGAAGGCAGTCCATTCGTTCTCGGGATAGATATACAGGCAGTTTTCCATTCCCTTAGTTATGACGAAATTCTCCCCCAGATCGTCACGAAACTTGGCCGGAATGATAAGTCTCCCCTTGGCGTCAATATTATGACCATACTCTCCCTTCAACATATTATACTCCCTCTTCGTTTGAAGCAGTCGTCCGGTCTCCCCACCATATCTCCACTTCAAACCACTTTTCACCACTTTTTACCACTTAAACCCATTCTAAAACACTTCTGAGCACATTTCAAGTGTTTTTTTCATTTTTACAAAAAAGAAGACTTGCTCTACCAATTAAAAAGGCATCAAAAAAACAGGCCTTAGAACCACTCCCTTAGGAAATGCCCTAAAACCTGTTATTCTTCTTATGCTACTCTGCCTCTGTCTCCGACTCTTCCGCCGCCTTCGCCGCCGCATCCGTAATACCCTGGGAGAAATCATCAAAGGCACGGTAATCGATCTGTACCTGATCCGGTTCTTTATTAGAATCGTATAAATCATAAGCAGAATACCCGATCCATACTACAAGCAGAAGTCCGATCACCGCTACGATACACTTTCGCACCGCGTTGGCAAGCTTCTGCTTTTTCATATTCTGCTTCCGGTTTGCTTTTTCCTTTTTATATCTGTCTACCTTTTCCTGACTCATAAATAAAAACTCCTTCTATCATTAGTCTTCAACATTCCTATTGTAGCACAGATTTAAAATTTATACAACTACAATTATCCCGCCGTCCAGGGTTGTTTCATGAAGCATTTCCCAATTGTCATTTATTATGAACCTGCCGTCAATCCTCCCAAGATCCGGCCTGACGGCCTCCTTTACAGTTTTTCTCCATTACCAGCTACTCACATCCGGTAAAAAAGCGCAAAATAT
>CAQNVT010000224.1 GCA_948844705.1 uncultured Dorea sp. | reverse complement strand
CCTTAATGATATCTACAAAACTATTTACGCCAAGATACAAATTAAATATCAGCTTAACATTTTTATTCTTTTTCCACCCTTTACTTTTCCCCCCGTAACCGACGCCACAATATCCATCTCTTATACCGGAGTGCCGGAAAACCAGCTGGAACAGCTTACCACCGATTCCTCCGGACAGACCGAGACGATCGACCTGCCTGCACCGCCCCTGGATTATAGCCTTGATGTAAATAACGAGCAACAGCCTTATTCCGAATATACAATCCAGGTCAATGCTCCGGGCTATGAACCTGTAAGCGTTGCCGGAGCCGAAATTCTCTCCACAGTTACCGCCATACAGAATATAAGCCTGCGCCCCTCCACCCCCGGCGAAGGCGCCGAGACCTTCGTCATCCCCACACATACATTATACGGGACCTATCCTCCAAAAATACCTGAGGAAGAGATAAAACCCGTAAACGAGACGGGCGAGATCGTCTTAAGCCGGGTTGTTGTTCCTGAATATATTGTCGTCCATGACGGAAGCCCCCGTGATACTACGGCCAGGGATTATTATGTACGCTATAAGGATTATATTAAAAATGTTGCCTCCAGCGAAATCTACGCCACCTGGCCCGCCAATACGATCCGGGCAAATGTCCTTGCGATCATGTCCTTTACCCTGAACCGGGTGTATACGGAGTGGTACCGAAATAAAGGCTACGATTTTACCATCACCTCTTCTACGGCTTTTGACCATAAGTGGATACCAGAACGTAATATCTATGATACGATATCTGCAATCGTAGACGAATTATTCTCCAACTACTTATCCCGGCCTAACGTGAGACAACCGATCCTCACACAATACTGCGACGGGAGACAGGTACAGTGCCCGAACTGGATGACCCAATGGGGCTCCAAGTCCCTCGGCGATCAAGGCTACAGCCCTATCGAAATCCTGCGGTATTACTACGGAAGCAATATGTATATCAACACCGCAGAAGCCATTTCCGGTATTCCGGCCTCCTGGCCGGGCTATAATCTGACCCAGGGCTCTACCGGCGATAAGGTACGGCAGATGCAGGAGCAGCTTTCCGTGATCTCCGGCGCCTACCCGGCGATCCCGAAGATCACTGCCGACGGGATCTACGGCCCTGCCACCGCTGCCGCGGTAAGAAAATTCCAGTCCGTATTCGGTCTCCCTCAGACAGGGATTGTAGATTATCCGACCTGGTATAAAATATCTGAAATATATGTGGGAGTATCGCGAATTGCGGAACTGACATAAAAAATTCTCATATAATTTCTTTATAGCCTGCGGCAGACCTGCCGCAGGTTTTCTTTATACTAATATCTCCGAATAAAACTTCTCCTAATTAAAAAACACTCTCCGTATATCATTAAACATTACAAACACCATGAGCGCCATAAGAAGAGCAATTCCTACAAGATGTACATACCCTTCCTTCTCCGGCGGAACCCGCTTTCTCCTTACTGCTTCTACGAACAAAAATACAAGCCTTCCCCCGTCAAGAGCCGGCAGCGGAAGCAGGTTCATCACTCCCAGATTTGCCGACAGGAATATGGCAATATTCAGCATCTCAACGATCACGGCAAATCCGCCGTAGCTCCTGCTTTCCTTATAGGTATCATCCACCATGGATACGATTCCCACGGGCCCTGACATCTGGTCGATGCCTACCTGCCCTCTCACCAGCATCTTAAGACTGTCAAGCGTTAAGCCGATCCAGTATCTCAGCTCATAGACTCCGTACTGCGCCGCCGTCAGAAGATTCGCCTTCGTATAACGTCCTCCCGAGATACCAAACCGATAATAATTAAGCTCTTCGTCCAGCATCGGTGTTACAAGAACCGTCTTTTTTTCACCGTCGTGAAGGAAGGTGATCTCCGTCGTCTCCCCCTGGTGAAACTGGTTATACATGGAAATCTCCCGGAAAATATGAATTCTTTTATCTCCCATCCTGACGATCGTATCTCCCGCCTCGATACCGGCCTCTGCGGCCGGAGTACCCTCCGGCACCTCACTCACCACCGGTTTGTCATAGCCGACCATAAGAATCAGTATCACGGCCACCACGAACGCAAGTATAAAATTAAATACAGGGCCCGCCGCTATTACAGAAATACGCGCCCAGACAGATTTATTGTTAAAATTTCCCGGGGAATCTGTTGCTTCGTCATCTTCCCCCATGGCACAGAAGCCTCCGATGGGAAATAAATGAACCGCATATCTGGTTCCCTTATATTCTTTGGAATACACTGCCGGTCCCATTCCTATGGCAAATTCATCTACATCTATCCCGTTTTTCTTTGCCAGTGCAAAATGTCCCAGCTCATGAAAAAATACTATAAAGCTGAAAATGATAATCGCTAATACAATACCCAAATTAACTGCTACCTCCTGCTCTCAATACGCTCATAGACCTTAGTCTCTGTCTCAAGAATCTCTTCAAGCGTCGGATTCATTATATTCGTATGTGCTCTCATACAGTCTTCTATAATTTCCGTAATTTCAAGATATTTAATCTCCCGGTTCAAAAACTTCCTTACCGCCAGCTCATTCGCCGCGTTAAACACCGTAGGAAGAGTCCCCCCTGCTCTTCCCGCCTCATACGCAAGCGACAGGGCATAAAAGGTATCCATATCCGGCTCTTCAAAATCAAGCCTCCCGAGCCTCCAGAAATCGAGCCTCTCTCCCGGCAGGTACCTTCTCTGCGGATAGTACAGGGCATATTGAATCGGAAGCTTCATATCCGGTGTGCCGAGCTGTGCCATAACCGCCCCGTCCTCATACTCCACCATCGAATGGATGATGCTCTGCGGCTGGACCACTACCTGGATCTGATCAACCTCCACGTCAAACAGCCATTTTGCCTCGATAACCTCCAGCCCCTTATTTACCATTGTGGAAGAGTCTATCGTAATTTTCTGTCCCATAGACCAGTTAGGATGCCGCAGGGCATCCTCCACGCGGATATTAAGAAGATCTTCCTGCTTTTTACCCCGGAAAGGTCCTCCCGATGCGGTTAAGAGAATCTTCCTGACCGCCTTTCTTTCATTTCCCTGCAGGGACTGAAAAATCGCACTGTGCTCACTGTCTACCGGAAGGATCGACACATCCCTTTCTCTGGCAAGCGGCATGATGATATGACCTGCCGTCACCAGCGTTTCCTTGTTGGCTAACGCAATATCCTTCCCTGCCCGGATCGCCTCAATCGTCGGACGGATACCGATCATTCCCACGATCGCCGTCACCAGAATCTCCGTTCCCTCCATAACCGCCGTGCGTACCAATCCGTCCATACCCGTGGCTACTTTCACATCAAGATCAGCCGTCATCAGACGAAGCTCCTTTGCTTTTTCCTCGTCCCAGACCGCTGCAAGCCTCGGTCGGAATTCGCGGATCTGTTTTTCCAGAAGCGTGATATTACTTCCCGCCGAAAGAGCCAGTACCTCTATATCCTTATTTTCCCTGACCACCTCCAGAGTCTGTGTCCCAATCGACCCTGTAGAGCCCAATATCGCTATTTTCTTCATAATTCCCTCACTTATAGTCTATGCCCGCAAATCGTTCTACATACTTCCTGCAAGGAAGGATGCCAGATAAAAAATAACCGGCGCCGTAAATATCACACTGTCAAACCGGTCAAGAACTCCTCCGTGCCCCGGAATCAGCTTACCGTAATCCTTAATGTCATGATTTCTCTTAATCGCGGATGCCGCCAGATCTCCCACCTGAGAAATCGCCCCGCCGACGCCGCAGATAACCGCATAGTGGAGAGGATTTGCAGAAGCATTTGCAAAATGATTCATGGCAAAAGCAAATATCACACCTAAAAGCGCAGCGCCCGCAATACCGCCAATACCGCCCTCTACGGATTTTTTCGGACTGAGCTTCGGCGCCATCTTATGCTTTCCGATCAGCACGCCCACACAATATGCACAGGTATCACATCCCCATGAGCTCAGGAAAATGAGCCATACGATAATGTTTCCGTCCGGAAACACTCTCGTCTGATATACATAGGAAAGCATTACGGCCACATAAAAAAAACCGAAAAACACCGTCATCACCTGTTCCGCACGAAAGGCCGGGAAGGTAAACACATATGCCCCCATCACAACTACAAGAAATAAAATTGTAAGCGGCATGACATATTCGGTTTTCTCTATAAGTATCAATACATAATATTCGATGGCGGCAAAATACCCCACAACGCCAAGGCTGCCGCCGACGTCCACAACCTTATACAGCTCATTAAGACCGATCAGACTCAAAACCGCCAGTACAAAGAGCAGCAGATAACCGCCGTAACCTACCGTTGCGATCAGCGCGATCACCAGCACAATTCCGCTTATTAATCTCGTCTTAAACATTTTGTTCCTCCTTCACTCCCCCGAAACGTCTGTCTCTTGCATTATAATACTCGACCGCCCTCTGAAGCTCTTCCTTTGTGAAATCCGGCCACAGAACCTCCGTAAAGTAAAACTCTGTATACGCAAGCTGCCACAGCAGATAATTCGAAAGCCTCTGCTCTCCGCTTGTCCGGATCAGAAGATCCGGGTCCGGTATATCATGTGTATCAAGATACCCTTCTATACATGATTCGTCGATCTCTGAAGGAGAAATCTTTCCCTTTAACACATCCTCAGCCAGATGCCTTGCCGCCCGTACGATCTCGTCCCGGCTTCCATAGTTAATGGCGATCTGGAAGTTAAGCCCTCCGTTATTCTTCGTCGCCTCCTCAAGCTCCCCGATTCTGCTTCTGATATCTTCATCAAGCCTTGACGTATCTCCGATCACACGGATCTTCATATCATTTTTTGCCGCCGTTTTCAGGCAGGTTTTCATATAATTCCGAAGAAGCTTCATAAGCGCTTCTACCTCATCTGCAGGACGGCTCCAGTTCTCCGTGGAAAATGCATATACAGTCAGGTACTTGATCCCCATCCTGTATGCATCCTCACAAATGCGCTCTACATTTTTACTTCCCTGCGCATGTCCGTAATTACGCGGCATTCCCTTAGACTTCGCCCATCGCCCGTTTCCATCCAAAATAATCGCAACATGCTGTGGTATGTTCATAATCGCAGCTCCTTTTTGTAAATAGGAGCATGCTTTCCGGCATGCCCCTACTATTCGCCTTATAATTAAACAGTCATTACTTCCTTTGACTTCGTTTCTACCGTCTTATCAATTTCCTTGACATACTTGTCTGTCAGCTTCTGCAGCTCCTCGCCCATATCCTTGATCTCATCCTCTGATATGTCGGAGCCCTTAAGCTTTTTAAAGGAGTCATTTCCGTCGCGGCGGATATTGCGGACAGCAACCTTGGCCGCCTCTCCTTTCTTCTTAACATCCTTTACAAGCTCTTTTCTCCGCTCCTCTGTAAGCTCCGGAAATACGAGACGGATACAGGAACCGTCGTTCGTAGGATTGATTCCAAGATCAGAAACCTGAATTGCCTTCTCTATTACCTTAAGCATATTTTTCTCCCATGGCTGAATCTGAATCATACGCGGCTCCGGCACCGCCACATTCGCAACCTGCTGGATCGGAGTCGGCGTGCCGTAATAGTCCACCATGATCCTGTTAAGGACATTCGGATTTGCCCGTCCGGCACGGATCGTCCCAAGCTCATCCGCCAGATTCGCCAGCGTCTTTTGCATCTTGTTATCATATACCTTCAGTTTTTCGTTCATAACATGTCTCCTCCTTATTTATACAGTCACCTTTGTTCCTGTAAATTTTCCTGTCATCGTCTCCACGATACTGTTCTTTTCGTTCAGGCCGAATACCAGCATCGGCATCTTGTTTTCCAGACACATGATGGATGCCGTAAGGTCAACCGCCTGAAGCTTCCTGTCAATAATCTCCTGAACCGATATCTCATCATACTTTTTTGCCCCGGGATTTACCTTCGGATCACTGTCATAGATTCCGTCGATCGCTTTGGCCAGAAGCATGGCATCTGCCTCAATCTCAATCGCCCGGAGCACCGCGCCTGTATCTGTGGAAAAATACGGATGGCCCGTTCCTCCTGCAAAAAAGATGACCTTCCCCTCCTCAAGAGCCTTAAGCGCCTTGTCCTTGGAAAACAACGTTGTAAATGCGCCACAGACAAAGGGTGTAAAGACCTCCGTCTTCATTCCCGCATAACGGAAAATATCGGACACATAAATGCAGTTCATCACGGTCGCAAGCATCCCGATCTGGTCAGCCTTCACACGGTCGATCGTCTCACTCGCCCTGCCTCTCCAGAAATTTCCGCCGCCGGTAACGACCGCCACCTGAATACCGCTGTCCGCAAGCTCCTTTACCTGCTTTGCAACACCCATACAGGTAGCCTCGTCAAATCCTGTCTTTTTATCACCCGCGAGAGCCTCCCCGCTGAGCTTTAACAATACTCTTTTCATCTTCATTTTACTCCTTCGCACACCTGTAATAAAGTATAACACAGGCTCTCCCAAAATGGAATATGGGATATTGATTAAATTTATTTGGAGCTCTCTTTTAGTTACATAAGCACCCTCCAGCTTCCGCTTCTTCTGGAGCCCTCGCGGACAACGGCGCCCTTCTTTTTCAGCGTCTGCAGGATCCTCTCAACCGTACGCTTCGCAATCCTGCTCTGCTGACTGATATTATCTGTAGAGATTGCCGGCTCCTTTATAAGAATCGCCAGCACCTTCCTCTCATTTTCATTCAACATTATTCCGCCCGTATCACCGCCATGGCCGTTGCCTGTATTACCGTCACGGTCATTACCTGTATTACCGCCACAATCACCAACAGCATTTTCATCGGCATTACCGCCGCTTCTATTGCCGTCGCTGTCGTCTCCGGCATTCTCATTTTTATAGTTCAAATTCTTTAAGATCACCGTAAACTGCCCTTTATCCGAAAAGAACTCCCCGCAGTCCTTCTCTATCTCCGAAATCCCTGTGCCCGAAAGCCTCATATATCCGATCTGACAAAAAATATCCGCCAGAACCGGATTTCTTCTCACCGGCAGAATCATTTCCGTCTTTTTGTCCTGAATACTGCTCCCATCCGGCATTCCCCCGGGAGAGCATATAATAAGGCAGTCCTCATACATATCGATTCTGATTCCGCTTCCGCCCACAAAATAATCCCTGTGCGCAAATGCATTTATCAATGCCTCAAACATGCTTCTGTCACGATAGTCCGCAAGCTCCCTCTTTCTGCCCTCTTCCTCTGCCCACAGTACCTTCATATTCCTTTTTATAAACCATATTCCTTTATTGAGAAGATGAATCAACCCTCCCGTATGTTCCTCACTGTCCAAAAGCTCTCCACTTCTTTTATCCCTCGTTTGCGCCCACCTGTGGCAGGAAATATGGGAATGCCCTGTAGGCGGATTATCTGCAAAAAGGAGCCCCGCAGCGGTAAGCTTTCCCCCTTTTATCATTCCAAAGGACTCAAACCGCCTGTCATCCATCAGATTCCCGGTCCATTCCTGGTAGGCCACGCTGAAATCTTCAAATGTACAGTTCTTTGCATCATATCCGGTAATCTGTGTGTCATAGGATATATGCCGCCCTTTTAGTATCAGCCTTTTCAGCTCCTGCGGCCCTGCCGGGACACTTGCCTTTTCCGCACGGACATATGCCTCCGCCGTATCCTCACCTATATAATAATAAGGAGTCTCCTGACCTGCCGCCACCTCTAAAAGCAGCATCCTCCGGCCGTTCTCTGCTTTCTGGACCTTCAGCTCCACCTCCGGCAGCGGTATGATGTATTCTTCAATTTTAACCCTGATGATCTCAGAGGCAGTCTCCATATCCTTAACTCCGGCTACTGTCCCGTCAGCCGTTTCTCCGAACACAAGTACACCGCCTGTACCATTGGCAAATGCGCTCACGCTTTTCAGCCAGTTTTCCACATCTTTCACCTTTCTCTCAAAAAGATTGTCAAAATATTATAGCATTTTTACCGCCATTTTGCAACAAAGAGGAATCTGAAATGATGAGGCAAATATACTTGCTATTTTAGGCCATATCATAGATAATAATACCATATTACATTTTTATTACAGAAACGAGGAAATCTTATGAAACACTTTTTTACATATATCATCATCGGATTTATCCTGCTTTTTTCCGGAGGCTACATAGCCCTGTGTTTTCTTGCCGGCACGGACCGCATGCTGCCGAAAACAACTGTCAACGATGTCGACATCAGCGGCATGACTCTGGATGAAGCCGTAAGTGCGCTGGAAAAAGAAAACGGAGGCCGGCATACGGACAGCCTCACGATCTCACTGGACGGAAACAACTACACTATAGCAACAGGTGATGCAATAAAAACAGATTATAAAGCAGCCGCAAAGAATGCACTGACAAAAAGCAACGTCAGCTTCTTTTTAAGAGGTGCTTTCTGGCTGGATGCTTTTCTCACCGGAAATTCTCCTGACGCTCCTCCGGTTAACGCAGATACGGACCGGCTCCTTCAGGCGCTCTCTGAAAGCGGCTTTCCCGATATAGACACCTACATCAGAAAGGCTTATGAGCTCCGGGACGGCAGTCTTTTCCTTCATGCCGGCGCTGCCGAAGAAAAAATCGATAAGGATAAGCTTATCGAAGATATTATTACGGCTTTTCGCACCGGAACTCCTGAAAATGTAATTCCCTGTCCTATGATTCCGGCTGCAGACGCCGATTTGGAAACGATTTACAATGAGGTTCATAAGGAAGCCGCAAACGCTACTCTGGATCCGGAGAAGAACTATTCTGTCATAGACGATATGCCAGGAATTGATTTTGATAAAAAAGAGGCAGAAGCTGCGCTGAATCAGGCAAAAGACGGAATAGAGACTTATATTCCTCTTATCTATACTGAGCCGGAGGTAACTGCCGCAGACTTAAAGAAAAATATGTTCCGGGATACCTTAAGCACCTGTACGACAAAGGTTTCCGGGACTCCCAACTGTGTCACAAACATAAAGCTGGCCGCGGAAAAATGCGACGGCGTCATTCTCCCTGCCGGCGCCGTCTTTTCCTTTAACGACACGGTCGGAGAACAAACCGCCGCCAGAGGATTTAAAACCGCCGATTTGTTTAACTAATTTTACTTAAGATCGGAAGAGCGTCGTGTAGGGAAAGAGTGTAGATCTCGGTG
>CAQNVT010000223.1 GCA_948844705.1 uncultured Dorea sp. | reverse complement strand
TGTATCTGGCGGGTCGGGATTAAGCGGGCGGTTAAGTATACCGGTGCAAAACAGGAGGCGGTGTTCGAAGGAAACTGTCCATATTACAGAGAGGATGTATTCTGGAACATTGCATACAGGGTAGAGAGTGAGATCGGCGGTTCGGAGGAAACCTACGAATATGAGCCGGGTGATCCTTACGAATATGTGGAACGAGAGCTCTCCGAGGAGGGTGAAACGGCAGAGTATGCGCTGGAATCCGGAGAATATATCGTGGGAGTCCATATCCCGGAGGGCAGATATACGGCAGAGGTACAGGATGATTTTGACGCGGTGCACGTGTCAGATTATCAGAATGTGATCTATTTATATGAGTATGCCGGAAAAGAAGAGGAATGCTACCTTGACGACTTAAGGCTGTATGAAGGCGCCCGCGTGACGATCGATGCGGACAATGAAAATACCGTCACATTGTATACTGAAAACGCACAGCTCCAGACTATGCATGGAATGGAGAACCCTGTGACGGAGTCCGTACGTATTTCAAGCGGAAGGACGTGGAGGGCCGGAGAGGATTTTGATGCCGGTGTGTACGATCTTAAGCTTACGGGGGGCAGCGGAAGTGTTTCGCTGACTGTATACAACGAGGAGGGCGAGGATTTTGAGGGCAGATTTTTTTATCTGTCCGAGAATGGATCAAATGTATACCGGAATCTTGTGATACCAAAAAATTCCGAGATCAACTTTGACGAGGGAGACTCCGTCCGGTTTACCCTTACTCCGAGCGAAACGATCGGCTCGGTGAATTATTTGGAATATTACCATAATTATTAATGGAAGGAGAAGATGAATAGTGGCAAATAAAATATCAGATGAGACAATCGAATATGTCGGTATTCTTGCAAAGCTTGAACTGACAGAGCAGGAAAAGGAGGATGCAAAGGCCGACATGGAGAAAATGCTGGATTACATCGATACGCTGAATGAGCTGGATACGGACGGTGTAGAGCCGATGTCTCATGTGTTTCCGGTAAATAATGTATTCCGCGAGGATATTGTCATAAACGGAGACGGGAGCGCGGATACGCTTGCGAATGCACCGCTTAAGAAGGATAATAGCTTCAAGGTGCCAAAAACAATCGGATAGGAGGATGCCAGAGGATGGATATTACAGGCATGACGGCAGTTGAATTAGGAAAGAGAATCAGAAAGAGAGAGCTGTCGGTGGAAGACGGCGTGAAAGCATATCTTGACCAGATCGATAAGGTGGAGGCATGTGTTCACGGTTTTGTGACGGTTGACAGGGAGGGCGCTTTAAGAAAAGCCGGGGAGGTTCAGAAAAGGATTGGTGACGGAACGCTTACCGGTCCGCTTGCGGGTGTCCCGGCGGCGGTTAAGGACAATATGTGTACGAAGGATATGCTGACGACCTGCAGCTCTAAGATACTCGGAAATTTTAGGCCGACATTTACGGCGGAGGCGGTCAGAAATCTTGAGAAGGCGGGTGCGGTCATCATCGGGAAAACCAATATGGACGAATTTGCCATGGGAAGTACGACGGAAACCTCCTGCTTCGGTGTGACGAGAAATCCGTGGAATCCGGAGCATGTTCCCGGGGGTTCCTCCGGCGGTTCCTGTGCGGCGGTGGCAGCAGAGGAATGCGCGTATGCATTGGGGTCTGATACCGGCGGCTCGATCCGCCAGCCAAGCTCCTTTTGCGGAGTCGTGGGTATTAAGCCGACTTACGGGACGGTGTCCCGTTATGGCCTGATCGCGTACGGCTCTTCCCTGGATCAGATTGGGCCGATTGCGAAGGATGTGACGGATTGTGCGGCAATTCTGGAGGCGATCGCATCCTATGATCCGAAGGACAGTACTTCTATGAAGCGGGAGCGGTATGATTTTACGGGCGCGCTTGTGGATGATGTAAAGGGCATGAGGATCGGGATTCCTCAGGATTATTTTACGGAGGGTCTGGATAAGGAGGTAGGAGAGCATATCCGCCGGGCGGCAAAGGTGCTTGAAGAAAAGGGCGCCGTCCTGGAGGAATTTGATTTAAGCCTTGTGGAATATGCGATTCCGGCATACTATGTTATTGCCTCTGCGGAGGCAAGCTCGAATCTTTCCCGGTTTGACGGTGTAAAATATGGCTACCGGACCCCTGAATATGAAGGGCTTCACAATATGTATAAAAAGAGCAGAAGCGAGGGCTTCGGTGCTGAGGTGAAGCGAAGGATTATGCTGGGCTCCTTTGTCTTAAGCTCCGGCTATTATGATGCATATTATCTGAAAGCGCTTAAGACGAAAGCGCTGATCAGGCAGGCATTTGACAGAGCCTTTGAAAAATACGATGTCATTCTTGCGCCTGCGGCGCCTGTGACGGCGCCGAAGCTTGGAGAGAGCCTGAGTGATCCGCTTAAGATGTATCTGGGAGATATATATACCATTTCCGTAAATCTGGCAGGACTTCCGGGCATCAGTGTTCCGGTGGGGACCGACTCAAAGGGACTTCCGATAGGAATGCAGATGATAGGAAACTGTTTTGACGAGGCGAAGCTGTTCCGCGCGGCATACGCTTATGAACAGACGAGAGTCTATGAAAGGCCGGGGCTTGTAAAAGAAGAGGTAAAGAGAGGGGGAGACAGATAATGGCAAAGCAGTATGAGACAGTGATCGGGCTGGAGGTTCATGTAGAGCTTGCGACGAAGACAAAGATCTTCTGCTCCTGCAGTACGGAATTCGGCGGCGCGCCCAATACCCATACCTGCCCGGTATGCACGGGAATGCCGGGGTCTCTTCCGGTTTTAAATAAACAGGTTGTGGAGTACGCGATGGCGATCGGACTTGCGACAAACTGCGAGATTACAAGAGTATGCAAATTTGACAGGAAGAATTATTTTTATCCGGACAATCCGCAGAACTATCAGATCTCCCAATTATATCTTCCGATCGCAAGGAACGGATATGTGGAGATCGAAGTCGGAGATACGAAAAAAAAGGTCCGTATCCACGAGATGCATATGGAGGAGGATGCGGGAAAGCTGATCCATGACGAATGGGACGACACCTCTCTTGTTGACTATAACCGAAGCGGGGTTCCGCTTGTCGAGATCGTGTCGGAGCCGGATATGCGCTCGGCAGATGAGGTGATCGCATACCTGGAAAAGCTCAGGACGATCATCCAGTATCTGGGGGCGTCTGACTGTAAGCTTCAGGAGGGGTCTATGAGGGCAGATGTGAATCTTTCTGTCAGAGAAGCAGGCGCGAAGGAGTTTGGCACAAGGACAGAGATGAAGAACCTTAACTCCTTTAAGGCGATTGCGAGAGCCATTGAAGGAGAGCGCGCGCGTCAGATCGAGCTTCTGGAAGAGGGAAAGAAGGTCGTGCAGGAGACAAGGCGGTGGGATGACAATAAGGAGTCGTCTCACGCGATGCGTTCTAAGGAGGATGCTCAGGATTACCGTTATTTTCCGGAGCCGGATCTTGTACCGATCGTGATCTGCGATGAATGGATCGAAAGAATCCGGAGGAGTCAGCCGGAGATGCGGGACGAGAAGCTTGAAAGATATAAGAAGGAGTTCGACATTCCCCGGTACGATGCAGAGATCATCACGGAATCAAAGGCTATGGCAGATCTTTTTGAAAAGGCGTCCGCGATCTGCGGGAAACCAAAGAAGGTGTCTAACTGGCTTATGGTGGAGACCATGCGGCTTTTAAAGGAGCATGATATGGAGCCGGAGGAGATTTCCTTTTCGCCGGAGCATTTGGCAGGGCTTGTTATGCTTACGGAGGACGGCACCGTCAACAGCTCGGTGGCAAAGGAAGTATTCGAAAAAATATTTACGGATGATGTGGATCCGGAAAAATATGTGGAGGAGCATGGGCTTAAAACCGTAAATGATGAGGGAGAACTTTTAAAAGTACTTGAAAAAGTTATTGCCGACAATCCACAAGCTGTAGTAGACTATAGAGGAGGCAAAGAGAAAGCACTCGGAGCCCTGGTAGGTCAGACTATGAAGGCCATGAAGGGAAAAGCAAATCCCGGCGTGGTAAATAAAAAGCTTAAGGAGCTGTTATCATAACGGCCCGGGCAGGCTTCGGACTATAAAAATGCTTGCGGAGAAAGGAGAAGTCATATGGGAGGCTTTTTTGGAGTAGCATCGAAGGAAGATTGCGTATTGGAATTATTTTACGGAGTTGATTATCACTCGCATCTGGGAACAAGGAGAGGCGGAATGGCAACCTACGGCGCCGGAGGGTTTAACCGTGCGATCCATAATATCGAAAATTCGCCGTTTCGTACGAAATTTGACCGTGATGTAGGCGAGATGAAGGGACATCTGGGAATCGGTTGTATTTCCGATTTTGAGCCGCAGCCGCTTTTGATCCGTTCAAAGCTGGGAAGCTTTGCGATCACAACGGTTGGGAAGGTGAATAATTTTGAAGAGCTTCAGGATGCATTGTATGAAAAGGCACATTCTCATTTTCAGGAGATGACAAACGGCCAGATTAATGTAACGGAGCTTATTGCGGCATTGATCTGCGAAAAAGATTCTATCCTGGAAGGGATAAAATATGTACAGGAGCTGGTAGAGGGTTCTATGACGCTTCTTGTACTTACAAAGGAAGGAATCTATGCGGCGAGAGACCGGTATGGAAGAACCCCCCTGGTGGTGGGCAACAAGGAAGGGGCGTACTGCGTATCCTTTGAGAGTCACGCATATATCAATCTGGGATACAGGGATTATAAGGAGCTTGGTCCGTCAGAGATCGCGTTTATCACTCCGGAGGGGGTAGAGACGCTGAGCGCACCGAGGGAGGAGATGAAGATCTGTTCCTTCCTCTGGGTATATTACGGATATCCAACCTCCTCTTATGAAGGGGTAAATGTAGAGGAAATGCGCTATAAATGCGGAAGCATGCTTGCGAAGCGCGACGGCGGCAGTGTCCGTCCGGATATTGTGGCGGGCGTGCCGGATTCCGGTGTTGCACATGCCATTGGCTATGCGAACGAATCAGGAATTCCTTATGCAAGGCCGTTTATCAAGTATACACCTACATGGCCCCGTTCGTTCATGCCGACGAACCAGAATCAGAGAAACCTGATCGCGCGTATGAAGCTGATACCGGTGCATGCGCTCATTGAAAATAAAAAGCTTCTGCTGATCGATGATTCCATCGTCCGCGGCACACAGCTTCGGGAAACGACGGAGTTCTTATATAACAGCGGAGCAAAGGAGGTACATGTCCGTCCGGCATGCCCGCCGCTCCTTTACGGATGTAAATATCTGAATTTCTCCCGCTCAAAAACGGAGATGGAGCTGATCACAAGACAGATGATTAAGAAGAGAGAGGGAGAGGACTGCCCGAAGGAGGTCCTGGACGAGTATTCAAATCCGTGCTCCTGCAAATATGCGCAGATGATCGAGGATATCAGAAAGCAGCAGAACTTCACCACACTCCGGTTCCACAGGCTGGATGATCTATTGGAGTCCATTGGGATTGAGCCGTGTAAGGTATGTACATATTGCTTTAACGGGAAGGAATAAATATGAGATAATGAACGGCCGTTCTCTGGAGAAAATCCGGAGAATGGCCGGTTTTCTATGTGGTATATATTATTGTCATTGTAAAAAACGTTGGAAAATAGGAGGTTTAGGTATGGAACTGTCGTACTTGATTATGGAAGTGCTAAAGAGATATTCATCCGAAAAGAAATCGGAGGACACGCATCCTCTGAATCAGAAACAAATACTTGACTTACTACAGAAGGATTACCCATATCTTTCGGATGAGATTACAAAGAAAAAGGTTCGCACGGCGTTGGAAGAGATGGTGGCTCAGGAGAGTGTTTTCCCTGACCGGGATAAGCTCCTTCATTTTCACCGTAAGAATGGCAGGATCATCGGATATTGAAGCGATAACATCCTGAGTGACCTGGAGTTAAAGTTTTTGATTGATTGTGTTATGTATGGGAATATCATCAATACACGGAACGCTCAGAATCTTGCAAGACGGATCCGGGGCCTGTCTGGAAAAAATCTTCGCAATCTTACACCCTACGCTTCAGGTGGGTTTGGAAAACAAAAGTATTCCCCTGATATTGATGTGCTGGAGAATGTAGACTCTATTATACAGGCTCAGGCGAAGCAGTGCAAGATCAGCTTCAAGCTTAATGTGTATTCGGTAAAGGACAGCAAAATCGTACTCACTCCTTTAGAGAGACAGTATAGTGTTAATCCTCTTGAGATTCTCTTGCACAATGACCGGTATTATTTAATTGCGGCATACGATGATTCCGAGAAAATCTATTTTTTCCGTATTGACCTTATGACGAATATTTGTCGGTTGGATGCGGAGAAAGCGAAAACTAGGGAAGAATATTCCGAGCTAAAAGATTTCCGAAGAGACAAGTTCATGCTGGAACATCCCTTTATGTACGGTAGGAATGTAAAGCGATTCCATCTCAGAATCGGGAAAGAACACCTTACCCAAGTGGTTGATGCATTTGGCAGTTCCATACAGGTCAAGCGTGTGTTAGATGAGGAAGATATGGTAGAAGTGAGTGTGCGTGCCAGCGAGGATGCCATGAAGCTATGGCTGCTTCAATATGGTGATATTGCGGAAGCATTCAATATAGACACCGAGTTTGCAGATAAAATGCGGAAGAGTATCGAAATTCTTGAAGAAAAATACAAATAATTTTACGGAACGCCCTATTTGGGCGCTTCCTTGTGTTATATTGGATATAAAGAAGTAATAACAGTCAAAGAGCTTATCCAAAATTAAGATTATGGAAGGATATGGGAAAAATGAAAATAAGGACATTGAATGTGAATCGATTTTCGGGCATGAAACAGCCCAAGAAAGAGAAAGGGGTGTGGGTCTGGCATACTGATCGATTAGATGAGTTAAAAGACTGTCCCAAAGCGGTTTCTATTATTGAATCGGTAAAAAATTTCCTCGGTGAAGAACCGGATGGAGTTGTTGTTCTTCAAGAGATACCATACTGTGGGAAATGGGATGAGGTGAAACACTGCCTGTGGCAAAATAATAAAGAACGGAGGCTCTATAAAAATTTCCGTCAAGCGTTTCCAGAGGAACAGTATAACCTTTCACAGCCCGGAAAGATAGCCTATAGCTGCACTTTAGCAATCTGGAATAAAGGTAGATGGAAAGAGCAAAAGGATATTTCAGATGTTTTCCACAAAGGAACTGCGTCTAATAAGGTGTCAGCGCTCATACATATAGAAACCAACTTAAAATTGCTGGGTATTCACGCGCCCAAGGATATGAGTTTTCTTTATAATGTTAGAAAGTATGCTGAGAAGTATAAAGAGGAGATGCTGATCATCATCGGAGATTTTAATATAGCTACAAACGAATGGCGTCTGAAAGAGATGGAAGAAGATAGGGAATTCTTAGAGCGCCGCAGATGGCTTTTAGAGGATAGGAAAGAGATTGGATATTCTATCGTAAGCGATACAGAGAGGCCCACGAATTTAATCAATTCTGAGACTATAGACCATGTACTGGTTTCTCCGGCGCTGGCTAAAAAGACTTCGGCGGATGTGAAAGATGATCTTGAACTTTCTGATCATGCTGTGATTATTGCTGATATTGATATTAAAGAATGATTACAGGGAAGGTGGATATGATAAAAAAAGAGGCAATAAAAAGCTTTGAAGATTACTTGCAACGGCATAATATTCGCTATGGCAGTTCGATAGATAACGGATGTTTTCGGCTTACGACAGGAGTTGCGGCTGATAATGCGCCAAATTGTCAATTGTCATGGAGAGTATCCTTACACCGGAAGAATTTGACATTAAGATATTGGTCAAGGGCAATCATGATACGATAAAGGATTTGCGGACATTGACGGAGATTACAGATAGGTACTCACAATATGAAAGGGTTGGAATTTATTATGGCGATCAAATTTCAAGAGATAAAAAAATATTTGGCACGAAATGTTCGGTTGTCCATTTGTTTTGAAGACGGGTACTATCATGATTATTTGATGGTATCGGACATTCCAGATTCAAAATACGACAGGCTTTATGTGTACGGCATAGGAATGATCGATGCAGAGTTTTCCATGGATATTTATTCAGAACCGCGTGAACAGGAAGGGGTCATGACATCAACAAGGGATGATAGGATCGAACCTGCACTTGAAGTCGTACTGTATGAGGCACCGAGGGAGATTAAGAGAAGCACAGATGAGACTTTGGTATTCAGGGATCTGAAGCCGTATTTACAGAGCTTCGGATATTTTTCCGTGGTGGACAGGAAAAATTGGTCTCAGGAAGCATATGAATTAAGAGATGATATTCCGGGAAAATATAACAATATGTATGTATATGGAATTGGAATGGAAAACAATCCTGATATAGACGAACGGCTGAAAGAACAAAAATTTGACTCTTGTAAGAAAAAAAGAATGGTGATAGTCCTTTCAGATGTGAGATAACCGTGTCATCTTCTTAGGGGATTATATTGATCGTGGTAAGGGATCCTGTCAGGTTTTGCACTATATCCGGGAATTGCAGAAACAGCTTGGCGATGAGAAGGTCGTTGTTCTGAAGGGAAATCATGCCAATACGATAAGAACTTTCATTTCAGAGGAGCAGATGTCTTTCCTTGACCGGATATCAAGGACTTGCTCCATGGAGACGATCAACAGGGAGGCAGCGCAGATGGTTCTTTCCAACCACGATGAGATAGTGTGGTGGATTCAAAATATGCCGTCCTATTATGAAACGGATTCGCAGATATTTGTACATGCCGGAATAGATGAAGAGGCGGGAGAATATTGGATGTGGGGATCATCGGATGATATTTTTCTGTGGAAGTTCCCGGCATCGAAGGGCAAATTCATGATGTTTTTTATGACGGGGAGAGTCACTATTATATCGACGGTTCTGTATACAAGAAGCGTGGGAAGCTCTTGCTGCTTGCATACGATGAGGAAAAAGATAAGTATTATCAGGTGGAAAAAAACAAGATGATGCTTGTAAAGAGATTTGAGGCATTTCAATAAGGTGATTCAGGTTGATTTGTATAGTTATAATAGTATCAGGGGAGGAGCGGAACAATATGAGTTTTGTAGTGTTTCTTGATGTGGATGGAGTTTTGAACACCAGAACGACCTGTAAGCGGGCACCATCAGAAATGTACACGGGTATTGATGAAGCAAGAATTAAGATTCTGGCAAATGCAATGGATGAATGCAGAGCGAGTGGAGTAGTATTAACAACAACATGGAAGAATTTAAGGCCGGATCATGAAGACTATATCTATTTAAGGGATGGCCTTTCGAAATATGGGATTAAAATTTTGGGCAAAACGGAGGAGCCAAATGTTTTCCGGAGAGGAATCGGAATTTTAAATTATCTTAATAGTGTTCCGGAGATTGATGAGTTTGTAATCTTGGACGATCAACATTTTGATTTTCAAGATAGCCGAAAGCTTTGGGAAAATTATATTGACACTTGCGGAAAAGGTATTGAGAATTCCGTGGCAGCATCCAGAACCCCGACTGTAACAGCAATGGTGTTTCTCGATGTACTTGAGAAGTATTCAAGATGATAGGATTGGTTTTGAACCGGCCGTTCTCTGATGGTTCTCCAGAGAACGGCCGATTTATTTATTCTTCCAGCCATTGATTGTATTCTTCCAGCCGTTTAATGTAGCCGCTGAATTCCGGAACTGTAAAATCCAGTTCTTTATATCTGATAGGATAGATAATTCCCTTGCTGATTAATTGTGCCCTTGTAGTTGATATAGAGGTTACGGTTTTATGGAGATTCTGAGCAATATTTGAAATAGTGCAGGGTAACTCTCCGCATTTTACCATGGCGAATATAAATTTTTTATCACTATCTGCACATCTTTCATACCTTACTCTGAAAAAACCGCTGTCTAATACTTCGTAAAATTCATTGATACAAAGATCTATATGCTTTTCTTCAATGATTTTTTCTGCCGTATTCTGGTATACAATCTGGCAGAGCTGCTGGATAAAAAACGGATACCCTTTTGTAAGAGTAATAATACGATCCGTAGCGTTGGATGCATAGGCTACCCCGAATTTCTGTGCAGGTATTTCGATTGCTTTTTTTGCCTGTTCTTCGGTTAAAGAACTGATTTCTTTGTAGAGAAACAATCTTTCTGAATATGATTTTTCTTCTGACAACATTTTATATATTTTAGGCAGACCTGCACCTATGACCATGATTGGATAGCCCAGTTGGTTCGTGCGGTGCAGTGCGGCAATCAAAGCTCCTAACTCTTCGGATTTCATATATTGTATTTCATCGATAAAGAAACAGATCGGTATCTCTGATTTGTATGCAGTTTCGCCGATCGTTGTGAACACCTCTGTCAGACTTTGTGTCAAATTATTGGACTGATATAATTCTCGCTCCTGCAAAGACAGGGAGAAGGTATTTTCGTTTGGATCAAAAGAAACAACCAAAGCTTTTATGGCGTCCAGTGGTTTTTGTATTAAATGCCGGAATTTTTCTTTTGTGCTTACCTTTCGTAAAAATGCCTGTGAACATGCAGCAATCTGGGAAATGAAATCATTTCGTTCTTCGACTTCTATATGCCGGCAGAATACATTCTTATCTTCGGCTATTTTTTGAAGCTTATTTATCAGAACTGTTTTTCCGACTCCTCTAAGTCCGCTGAAAATGATAGACTGTGTTGGGATATTCATGTTAAGGGCATCAAACAGCCCTTCAATATTTTCAATATCTTCATCACGTCCGGCCAGATACGTTGGCATTAATCCGGCACCGGGTCTGTAAGGATTTATTTTAAACATAGTTTCTTTCACCTCCTGATTACATTATGGCATGAAGTAATGTCAGTGTCAACAATATACCGCGGTTAAACGCGGGAAAAAGCCTATAAGCATTTATAAGTGAGTACGTTCTGATTTCAGATACCGTTTCAGTAAAAATGCACAAAAATATGGAAAGGAATATATTTTTTCGCTATATCCGATATTTCCGGCAGTAAATTTAACCCCATAAGAAATATCCTGGTATTTTTTACTGTCAATCAGGGTGCGCAAGGATTTTGAACGACCATTTACTGCCTTAACTTCAACCGGTATCAGCTCAGATGCAGTCCGTACAAAGAAATCCTCCTCCAATGTGGAATTCTCACGCTTATAATAGTATAATTCATAACCGCTTTTCACCAATGCTTCCCCTACAATATTTTCATAAAGCGCCCCTTTATATACGCCAAGATTTTTGTTTGCGCGCAGATCTTCCTGTGCTTCATCATCCAGCATTGCCACGAACAGGCCGCTGTCTGCGAAATATATTTTATACTTTGTTTCATCATAGTTCCCTTTAAGCGGCAGCTCCGCCTGATGAAGACAATAGCATATATTAATAATCCCCGCATCCCGGAGCCATTCAATGCAACCTCTGTAATCCTTAAAACGGGCGCCGGAGGTAACCTTTGATATCTGAAATTTCTTATTATCCTTTGCGAGTTGTACAGGGATATGATTAAATACATTAAGAATTCTGGTTTGGTCCATGCCGTCGGCATATTTGCGGATGTCTTCTTTATAGTCTGCCAATAACTGTCTCTGAGTCTCAAGCGATCCTTCAAAGGTGTCTTTTGCTATATACTCACGTACAACCGCAGGCATTCCGCCTAAAATGCAATAATCTAAAAAAAAATTATTACAGATTTTCAACGTCAGTTCATTAAAAGGCTGCATAGCTTTCATATGTTCGAGCAATTCTTCTATAAAAGAGTTATCGTATCCTTTTGCCCATAGAAATTCTTCAAAATCCAAAGAATACATTTGATAATCAGCTTTATATCCGACACTGTTACTTTCGATTCTTTTGTATTGAATCCCCAGCATAGAACCGCTGCATATTACATCAAATCTGCCATCCATACAGAAAAATTTTAATGCTGTTGCAATTTCTGGAAATTCCTGCAATTCGTCAAAAAATATTAATGTATCCTCTGTAAATTTTTTTGACGGATCGATACGTGAGATGTTTTTTATAATATCATTTACTTTGTACCCATCGTTTACAATCATTTTATATACAGGCTCTTCCACAAAATTTATTTCGATAATATTTGAATAATTATGTTTTCCAAATCTTCGGATGGATTCTGTTTTTCCTACCTGGCGCGAGCCCTTAACAATGAGAGGCTTTCTGTCATTGTTAGTTTTCCATACTTTTAAATATTCATCTACTTTTCTTCTTAAATATAACATAAGATATTCCCTTTCATAGCATAGTACTGTTTTAAGTATATACTTTTTTAAAAAAGACAGCAAGCGATCTGATACAAAAAATGAGCGATTCAATTCCTTGATTACACAAAAAATGAGCGAATTTAATTTTAATATTGCAAAAAAATGAGCGAATTATACATATTATATGCGATGTATACAGTTTAATAGAAAATTCATTTTCTTATCCATCTATAAATGGTATAATGTTCAGGAAAGCTTTCCTGTTTGTACAGTGAAAAGCAGAGTGCTTTGAAAACATGGAGGAATCACATGGAAGGTTTTGTTTCATTAAAGGATGTTAAGAAAATATATAAAATGGGCGAGGTCGAGATCATGGCCGCCGCCGGAATCGATTTTGACATAAAAAAAGGTGAGTTTGCAGTCGTCGTAGGTCCAAGCGGCGCCGGAAAAACGACGGTTTTAAATATTCTGGGCGGCATGGATACGGCCACAAAGGGGCAGGTCTATGTCGATGGCAGGAACATCGCCCGCTATTCCCAGAAGCAGCTTACCGCATACAGAAGGGATGATATCGGTTTTGTATTTCAGTTTTACAATCTGATCCCGAATCTGACCGCCCTTGAAAATGTAGAGCTTGCTCTCCAGATCTGTAAGGATCCCATGGATGCGAGAACGGTCATGGAAGAAGTGGGCCTTGGCGAGCGTCTGGACAATTTCCCGGCACAGCTCTCAGGAGGTGAGCAGCAGAGAGTGTCGATCGCGAGAGCTCTTGCGAAGAATCCCAAGCTCCTTCTGTGCGATGAGCCGACGGGGGCTCTTGATTATAATACGGGAAAGGCGATTCTTAAGCTTTTGCAGGATACCTGCAGAAATAAAGGCATGACGGTTATTCTCATTACACATAATTCTGCCATAGCTCCGATGGCGGACCGTGTGATTAAGATTAAAAACGGACGGGTATCCGGTATTACAGAGAATCCTCATCCGGTTTCGGTAGAGACGATAGAGTGGTAGGAGAGACAGATGAAGAGAAAAGCAAAGCCAACCAGAAAAGATTTTTATATGGAAATAAAAAAGAGTCCGGGAAGATTCCTGTCGATTCTTTTTATTGTTGCGCTCGGAGTGGCATTTTTCTCAGGGATCCGTGCATCAGAGCCGGACATGAGACTGTCCGGAGATTCCTATTTTGATGCCAGCAGGCTTATGGATATCAAGGCGCTCAGTACATACGGTGTTACGGAAAAAGATGTGCGCGCCATGGAGCAGGTAGACGGTGTAGCCCTGGCGGAGGGTGCATACAGCGCGGACTTCCTCTATAATGCTGCGGATGAGCAGCAGGTTTTGCATGTCATGTCCCTTCAGGAGCATATGAATCAGGTGAAGGTAAGTGAGGGAAGGCTTCCGGAAAAAAGCGGGGAATGCATGGCGGATGATGAGGGCGGCTTTAAGCTTGGCGATAAAATCACGCTGCATTCCGGTACAGAGGATCCGGTATCCGACACGCTGAAAACAGATACGCTTGAGGTAGTCGGTCTTGGAAACAGTCCCTGCTATCTCTCCTATGGCCGTGGAAGCGCGACCGTAGGAGACGGAAGTATAAGCGCGTTTCTTGTGGTGCCGGAGGATACATTTGCTTTAGACGTATATACGGAGGTTTATCTCCAGGTGGAGGGGGCGGAAGGTCTGCTTGCATTTACCGATGCCTATGACGAACGGATAGAAGAGGTTCTGGAAAATGTAGAAGATATTACGGAGGAAAGAGCCGGGGCCAGAAGGCAGGAGATTATCGACGAGGCAAATGAAGAGCTTGAGGAAGCAAGAGAAGAGCTTGCCAAAGGAAAAGCGGACGCCGACGCAGAGTTAGCAGATGCGGCCGGGAAAATTGCCGATGCGGAAAAGGAGCTTGCCGATGCGAAAGCACAGATTGCCGACGGAAGAGTCCAGATCGAGAATGCAAAGGCGACGCTTTATTCAAAGCAGACAGAACTTGACGATGCGCGCACCCAGTATTATGCTGGTCTTGAGAAGCTGTCGGACGGAAAAACCCAGTATGAAAGCGGCAAGACCCGGTATGAGGAAGGAAAAGCGGCGTTTGAGGCAGAAAGGCCGGAAGCGGAGGCAAAGATAGAGGAAGGAAAACAGGGGCTCGGCGTATTCCGTGAGGAGCTGGATAAGGGCTGGGCGGGGGTCAGCGGGCTAAACCGGCAGATTGAAGGAATGGAGGCGGCGCCCCTTCCCCCGGATGATCCGGGATATAGTGAATGGATCGGGACACTGGAAGGGCTTAAGGCGCAGGCGCAGGAGCTTACGAATAACTTAAGCGCGCAGGAGAGTCAGTATGCGGCCAGCGCGGCAGAGCTTGACGCGTCGGTCCTTAAGCTTCAGGAGGCAGAGGCACAGCTTACGCAGACGAAGGAGAGTCTTGATGCTGCAAAGGCCGAGCTTGATACGGCGGAAGCGGAGCTTTCCGGCGTGCCGGCAGAGCTGGACTCAGGTCAGGCACAGATCAATTCCGGATGGGCGGAGCTTACCGCGCAGGAGGCGGAGCTTGACAGCGGGGAAGCCGAAATTGCGGCAAATGAGGCAAAGCTTGTCGATGCGAAAGAGGAGTATGAGGAAGGAAAAAAGGAGGCCGAGGAGGAAATCGCGGATGCCGAAAAAGAGATTGCGGATGCTGAGGAGGAAATTTCCGACATTGAGCTTCCGAAATGGTATGTTTATGACAGAAGTACGCTGATCGAGTACAGCGGATTCGGAGAAAATGCCGAGCGCCTCGGGGCAATCGGAAGGGTATTTCCGGTACTGTTTTTCCTCGTGGCTGCACTGATCAGTCTTACAAGCATGACCCGTATGGTAGAAGAGCAGAGGACCTCGATCGGGACGATGAAGGCGCTTGGCTACAGCAAGGCGGCAATTGCTTCAAAGTATATCGGTTATGCCCTTCTTGCGACAGTGGGCGGAAGTATCATCGGTGTGCTTCTGGGAGAGAAAATTCTTCCTTATATTATTGTGTATGCCTATGGGATCCTGTACCGGCATCTTCCGGCGATTCTTGTACCCTATGAATGGGGTTATGCTGCAATGGCATCCGGGGCGGCGGTTTTCTGTACGATGTTTGCCACAATTATGGCCTGCTACAAGGAGCTTGCGGCGCAGCCGGCAGTCCTTATGCGTCCGCCTGCGCCGAAAAACGGCCGGAGAGTATTTCTGGAGCGGATCGGTATCGTATGGAGGCATCTGAATTTTACATGGAAGTCTACGGTCAGGAATCTTATGCGTTATAAGAAGCGGTTCTTTATGACGATCTTTGGGATCGGCGGGTGTATGGCGCTTATGCTTGTGGGCTTCGGGCTGAAAGATTCCTGCTATGAGATCGCGGAGCTCCAATACGCAGAGATCCAGTTTTATGACGGAAGTGTATATTTGGAGTCGGATGTCACGGAGAAGCAGAGAAAAGAAATTGCGGCCTTGATGGAAAAAGAAGAAAATATTGAGCGGTTTATGGATGCCGATATGCAGAGTATCACACTGGTAAATGGCAAAAAAGAGCGTTCCGCGTACGGCTGTGTGTTTGAGGATGTGGAAAATATTCCGGAATTTGTTGATTTTCATGACAGAAAAAGTAAGGAGCAGTATCTGCTGTCAGACGAGGGCGTGATCGTAAGTGAGAAGACCGCGAAGCTTTTAGGCGTGAAGGAAGGCGATACGGCCGAGATCAAGGACGAGGAAAACGGGAATAAAGAGGTCAGGATCGAGCATATCTGTGAGAACTACATGGGGCATTATATTTATTTTACTCCTGCATATTATGAGAAGGTATACGAAGAGAAGCCGGAGTATAACAGTGTCTTCTTTTCGGTAAAGGAGGATTGTACGTCAAAGGAAATGGAGGAAGCCGGAAAACATATCCTAAAGCTTGACGGCGCCTTAAGTGTAAGCTATACCCATGATATCGAGAAGCAGCTTGACGATATGTTAAGGAGCCTGAATCTGGTTATCATTGTGCTGATCATATCTGCAGGAATGCTGGCGTTTGTAGTGCTTTATAATTTGAATACCGTAAATATTGCGGAGCGTAAAAGGGAGCTGGCGACGCTTAAGGTGCTGGGCTTTTATAACGGCGAGGTGGCACAGTACGTGTACAGGGAGAATATACTGCTCACCTTCTTAGGAGCTGTTGTGGGCGTTGTCCTGGGAAAATTTCTGCACCTGTTTATTATAGAAACAGTGGAGGTAGATTCGGCCATGTTCGGAAGAAATATCAATCCTCCAAGCTTTATTTACAGTCTGGCGCTTACCGTAGCATTCTCCATGCTGATCAACGGAGTAATGTACTTTAAGCTTAAGAAGATCGATATGGTGGAATCCTTAAAGAGTATCGAGTAAATTTATAAAAATTTTATATTCTTAAGAAAATTGTTAGCACTCTTTCTAAAAGAGTGCTAATTTCCTGTTGACTTTTAATTTCCGGAGTATTATCATATCTTTTAGGACAAAAAGGCAGAGTAGCTCTGCCTCATATAGAAAAAAATAAGAAATAGGAGTGATAACAGATGGCAGCAAAAAAAGGAAGCTTGTCAATAAGCAGTGAAAACATATTCCCGATCATAAAAAAATGGGTATATTCTGACCATGATATTTTCGTACGCGAGATGGTATCAAACGGATGCGATGCCATTACAAAGCTTAAAAAGCTGGATATGATGGGCGAATACCAGATACCGGATGACTACAAGGCAGCTATTCAGATCGAGGTAAATCCGGAGGAGAAGACGCTGAAATTCACGGATAACGGTTTGGGAATGACAGCCGAGGAGGTAGAGGAGTATATTACGCAGATCGCATTTTCCGGCGCAACAGAATTCCTTGAGAAATATAAGGATAAGACGACAGAGGATGATATGATCGGCCATTTCGGACTTGGTTTTTACTCTGCATTTATGGTGGCAGATTCGGTGCATATTGATACACTTTCCTACAAGGAGGGGGCGGCTCCGGTACACTGGGTAAGCGACGGCGGCACAGAGTATGAGATGGAGGACGGCAGCAAAGAGACGGTAGGAACAGAGATTACCTTATGCCTCAACGAGGACAGCCTTGAGTTTGCCAATGAATACCGCGTAAGAGAGGTAATAGAAAAATACTGCTCCTTCATGCCGGTTCCGATTTTCCTCTCCAAGGCAAATGCAGAGACCGAGTATGAGACGATCGACGAGGCTGATTTAAAGGAAGACGATGTTGTTGTCGAGCATATTCACGAGGATGCAAAGACAGAGGAGAAGGAAAATGAAAACGGTGAAAAGGAGATCGTTGAGGTAGAGCCTGCAAAGGAGAAGGTAAAGATTGAGAAACGCCCGGTTTCCTTGAGCGATACGGCGCCTCTTTGGACAAAGCACCCGAATGAGTGCTCCGACGAGGACTATCAGGAATTTTACCGTAAGGTATTCTTAGACTACAAGGAGCCGTTATTCTGGATTCACCTGAATATGGATTATCCGTTTAACCTGAAAGGAATCTTATATTTCCCGCGTATTAATACTGAGTATGATTCCATCGAGGGAACGATCAAGCTCTATAACAATCAGGTATTTATCGCGGACAATATTAAGGAAGTAATCCCGGAATTCCTTATGGTATTAAAGGGAGTCATCGACTGCCCGGATCTTCCGCTCAACGTATCAAGAAGTGCGCTGCAGAACGACGGATTTGTAAATAAGATTGCAGATTACATTTCCAAGAAGGTGGCAGATAAGCTCTCCGGCATGTGCAAGACAAAGAGAGAGGACTATGAAAAATACTGGGATAATATCAGCCCGTTTATCAAGTTCGGCTGCTTAAAGGACGAGAAGTTCTGCGATAAGATGAAGGATGCGATCCTCTTTAAGAACATTGACGGAAAATATCTCACTCTTAAGGACTGCATCGAGGAAAACGGCGGCGAGGTCGTAGAAGTAAACGATAAGAAGGAAGAAAACGATGATGAGAATAAGGTAGAGGAGATCAAGACAACGATCTACTATGTGACGGATGAGGTTCAGCAGAGCCAGTATATCAACATGTTCCGCAACCAGGGACAGGATGCGGTCATCTTGGGCCACAACATCGATTCTCCGTTTATCACGCAGTTAGAGCAGCGTAATCCGACGATCCGCTTCCAGAGAATCGACGCCGATGTAACAGATACCGCGAAGGAAGAGGTAAAGGAGGAGGATAAAGAAGCATTTAAAGCAACCTCCGACAGCCTGATCGAGATCTTCCGCAAGGAGCTTGGCAACGACAAGCTGGATGTAAAGATTGAAAAATTAAAGGATGATAAGGTGGCCTCCATGATCACATTATCCGAGCAGAGCCGGCGTATGCAGGAAATGATGAAGATGTACGGCATGAACGATATGAACATGGGCGGCGAGAGCACACTGATTCTTAACGCAAATCATCCGCTTGTGAAATTTGTCGTAGAAAATAAAGAAAATGAAAACGTATCCGTGATCTGCAAGCAGCTGTATGACCTTGCAATGCTTGCACACAGGCCGTTAAATCCGGAGGATATGACAGCCTTCGTACAGAGAAGCAACGAGATCATGATGATGCTGACAAAATAATGCAATCTACAATCTGGGACGTAGTAAAATTAATTTTACTACGTCCCAGATTGAAAATACCCTGTCCCTTTTTATCCACTATATGCATATCCCAAGCATTTCCTGTGCATACTTATCCCACTCCCCCTCCAGACTCTTATCCATCGTGAATGTCTTCATGGAAATTCCTGTAATACACTTAAGTATATCATTATCATACCGGAAATTAAGATACAGCCCCTGGATTTCCTCCGGCCGGAAGGATAGGCCTCTCGAATCCAGAAATCCGGCAAAATCCTCCGGTGCAAGAGAAAGGATAAGTTTAAAATTAAGGGGAGTCCGTTTCCCGCGGATAACAGACAGGAAATATTCCTGTACTTCCTTCCAGAAGGCATATTCTCTCCCGGGCGCTTCGTCGAAAAAATCCTTATGTATATGCCCGTCAACATGGAATTTATTAAATGTCGTAACCTCTCCCTCAATAAAAGAATATTTATGGAAGGTCGGTTTAAGAAGCAAATGTGACATACATGTCTTCGCGTTCAGTTCTAATACAATCATGAAATCTCCTTTACATCACGGAGCAGAATCTCTTCTGCTCTCAATATCATCTTATACCAGTATAACAGGAAATTACCATAGCTGCCAAGATCGGAACCCATATATTTTTTGACTTTTAATATGGAAAATAGTATAATAAACTGATATGCCTGTTAACCCTCTGGGGCTGACGGCATAATAACAAAGAGGCCAAAAAACATTTTGCCTCTTATACGGTATATATGGCAGGAGATAAATTGATGAAGAACATAAAATATTTCGGAGAGGAAGACCGCGTGCTCCGTATGGCCGTTACCATGGCGGCGGTGCTGTTTATGATTGCGGCGGCGGTTGTGGCTGTGCGGATGACGAATCTGCGGGTGGATGCTTCCGAAGGAGAAAAGAAATTAGAGGAGCTGGCAAAGGCAGATGTACAGGAGATCGACGCAAAGATACAGGAGCTTGAAAAGGAAGAAAGGCAGTCGTCTGAGGAGTGGCTCAGCAGATCAAACGACGAAAAGTTTGCAAACAGCATGATACTCGGGGATTCCATAAGTCAGGGGCTTTACGGGTATGAGCATCTGAGCGCTTCTCTTGTAAATGCAGAGAAGGGTGTGGGCGTGGTCGCTCCTGATGAAACCGGGCTTACAGATATGATAGGCCAGATCATTGCGGCGAATCCGCAGAAGGTCTTTATCGCACTCGGCATGAATGATGTGGTGGCTGCAAGAGGAGACGCGAAGGTGTTCGTCCAGGCCTATAAAGAAGTGGTTGAGAAATTAAAGGAAGGTCTTCCGAATGCAGAGATATACGCCAACAGCGTGCTTCCCGCCAGTCCCGTGGCGATCGGAAATGACGGGCGGTACGCGAATATACCTGAGTATAACGAGGAGCTTGCCGGGATGTGCGAAAAGGAGGAGATTACCTTCATTGATAACACAGAGCTTGTAAAGGATGAATATTACGAGACGGACGGAATACATATGACATCGGCTTACTATCCCGAGTGGCTGAATCAGATGGCGGAGGCGGCGGATCTGTAATGAAGAAAATTAAGCTTGATATCATTAATATTTTAAAATACGGGATGCTTCTGGTAATCATTGCTTATGTGGTAATTCTGCTGGCCGCCCAGGGCGGCGATGCTCCGGCAGAGACGGTAAAGAACAATGTTCTTGCCGTTACGGACACGGACGGGATGAAGGAGGCAGATGTTCAGGATTTTAAGCGTTATTACGGATTGAATGCCAATGACTACGAGGAGGTCCTTCTCTATCTTCCGAAGGATGTAATGGGTGTGGACGAGCTTCTTATCGTAAGAGTAAAAGGAGAAGGTCAGACCGAGGCTGTAAAGGAAGCGGCAGAGGAACGGCTGGATACACAGACGGAGAGCTTTGAAGGATACGGCGCCGAGCAGACAAAGCTGCTCAAATCGGCGGTTTTGGAGGAACGGGGAAGCTATGTGTTTATGGCTGTAGGAGAGGATGCTGATGTGGCATACGCTGCATTTAAGAAAAGTTTATAGAGGGAAACAAAAGAGATGCTATTTAGCAGTGTTGTATTTTTATTTACATTTTTGCCAGTTGTTTTAATATTGTATTATCTGTCTCCCAGACCGCTTAAAAACATCGTAGTGCTGATCGGAAGCCTGATTTTTTATGCATGGGGAGAGCCGGTATATATTTTCCTTATGGTGTTTTCGATCCTGTTTAACTATGTCAGCGGACTTGATATTGCAAGGAATCTGGGAGATAAGGAAAAGGCCTGGAAAAGCCTGCGCTTTAATATTGTAGTAAACCTGTGTATTCTGGGATTTTTTAAGTACGAGGGCTTCGTTCTCGGCAGTATCAATGCAGTGCTTCCGGTGAATATTCCGTACAGGGAGCTTCCGCTTCCTATCGGAATTTCCTTTTATACCTTTCAGATCCTGTCCTACATTATCGATGTCTACAGGGGAGACGTAAAGGTACAGAAAAATCTGCTGGATTTTGCTGTTTATGTAACCATGTTTCCGCAGCTTATCGCCGGGCCGATTGTGCAGTATGCAGATATCGACAGGCAGCTTCACGTAAGAAAGGAAACGGTCGAGAATTTCGGGGAGGGTGTGCTCTTCTTTATCCGGGGGCTTTCAAAAAAGATACTTCTGGCAAATGCGATCGGTACAGTGTTTGACCATGTTTTTTCCATGGAGCCGGCCCAGGTGTCGGTTCTTACGGCGTGGCTCGGCTGCGCGGCATATACCTTTCAGATTTATTTTGATTTCAGCGGATATTCCGATATGGCTATCGGATTGGGGAAAATGTTCGGGTTTGAATTTAAAAGAAATTTTTTCTATCCATATGTGGCAAAAAGCATTACGGAGTTCTGGCGCAGGTGGCATATTTCTCTGAGCACCTGGTTTCGGGATTATGTCTATATACCGCTTGGAGGCAACAGGGTGAGCAAAGGAAAGCATGTGCGCAACATCATGGTAGTGTGGATGCTTACCGGCCTGTGGCACGGCGCGGCGTGGAATTTTGTTATGTGGGGCTTATATTACGGGATACTGCTTCTTATTGAAAAATATATACTGGCGGAGGCGCTGGATAAAGCGCCGGCGGTCATATGTCACCTTTATTGTCTCGTGCTCGTAATGATCGGGTGGGTATTTTTCTTCAGCCCTTCATTTGGCAGTGCGGTAAATTATCTGGGGCTTATGTTTGGCGTCGGGGGACATGGAATTGCCGACAGGCAGGGACTATACATACTTGCCACGAACGGGTTAATGTGGCTTATACTTATTTTAGGGTCTACTCCTGCCGTGCATAATGTATACGAAAAAATCATTTATGGCGCGAAACGCTCAAACACGGCGGTAAACTGTGTCGTATATGCAGCGCTGTTTTTCTTGTGTGTTGCTTATCTTGTGACGGAATCATATAATCCGTTCCTGTATTTTAGATTTTAGGGAGTGTAGATATGGTGCAGAGAAAGGAAGGCAGAAGAAAAAGGAAAAAAGGACATCCGCAGAGTAAACGGGCGGCGGCTTTTATGTTTGTCGGAATGATCGCGGCCATCTGTCTTATCAATATGGTTACGAAGGACAAAGCCTTTTCTGAAAAGGAGAACCGTGTACTGGAGCAAAAGCCGGAGATTACGGTGTCGGGAGTAGAGAGCGGCCGCTTTATGGACCAGTATGAATCCTACAAATCAGACCAGTTTGCCGGAAGGGATTTCTGGGTGACCATAAAGACAAATCTTGAGCTTCTGATGGGAAAACGGGAGTCGGGCGGTGTGTTTAACGGAAAGAAAAGCTATCTTCTGGAGGATATTGCAAGTCCTGACGAAGAGCAGCTTTCCGAGAATCTGGAGTCAATGAAGGCATTCAGAAAAAAGTATCCGGACATCCCCTTCTATATGCTGCTGGCGCCCAATGCGGCAAATGTGCTGTCCGACATGCTTCCTTCTCTTGCAGTGACGGAGAGCCAGCCGGATCAGTTTAATGAGATCAAAAAGACATTGGGGACCGATTTTACCTGGGTGGATGCGCAGAAGGCGCTGAAGGCCCATACGGATAAATACATTTATTACCATACGGATCACCACTGGACGACCCTTGGGGCCTACTATGCGTACCAGGAGCTTGCAAAGAGCATGGCTCTTGACACTTCAAAGGCGCCGGAGCTTGTGCCCTATGCCGTGACGGGGGATTTTAACGGAACCCTGTCTGCAACCAGCGGTTACGGGGGAGGCTACCGGGAGCCAATCTACATTTACAGTGCAAAGAATCCGGAAGAGGATGTGGAGCTTGTAGTGAATTATGTGGATGAGCAGCGGAAAACGGCGACTCTGTATGACAGCTCGAAGCTTGAGGGAAAAGATAAATATGCCGTGTTTTTCGGAGGAAATTTTTCCGTCATGGACATCCGCACAACAGCGGATTCTACGGAAAGGCTGCTTGTTGTAAAGGACTCATATGCAAACTGCCTGATCCCTTTTCTCACGCCGTATTACCGGGAGATCGTGGTGGTCGATCCAAGGTATTACTACGGAGATATTGATAAGGTAATGAAAGAGAACAAGATCACAAGTGTATTATTTTTATATAACGGAAATACTTTTATGGAAGATAACAGTATCAGCGGAGTGTTTGCACATGACAAGACTGAATAAATATTTAAGTGAGGCGGGGGTCTGCTCCAGGAGAGAGGCGGACCGCCTGATCGGGTGCGGAAAGGTGACGGTAGACGGAAAAAAGGCGGAGCCCGGAACACAGGTGGAGGAAGGCCAGACGGTACGTGTCGGGAAGAAGGTTATAGAAAGCCGCAGGGAAAAGATCGTGCTTGCGGTAAATAAGCCGGCGGGTATTGTGTGTACGGAGGATATGCGCACGAAAAATAATATTATCCGGTTTCTTAAATATCCGGTCCGCGTTACCTATGCGGGAAGACTTGACAAGGACTCGGAGGGGCTCCTTATCATGACGAATGACGGCGATCTGATCAACCGGATGATGCGTGCCAGATATGTCCATGAGAAGGAATATAAGGTAACGGTGAATAAAGAAATTACGGAAGATTTTTTGGAGAAAATGTCCCGGGGTGTGAGGATCCGGGATAAGGAGAAGGGACTCGACGAGATTACGAGGCCCTGCAAGGTCGTAAAAACAGGGAAATATACATTTTCCGTTATACTGACCCAGGGGCTGAACCGCCAGATACGCCGGATGTGCGGGGCGCTGGGGTATAAGGTCACAAGACTGGTCCGGGTGCGGATCATGAATATAGAGCTTGGAGCATTAAAGCCGGGAGAATACCGGAAACTTGGAGAACAGGAGTTAAAAGAATTATATGAATGCGCAGAAACAAAGAATGCAGGAATTGGTGGAGCTTCTTAACCGGGCAGGACGCGCCTATTATCAGGATGCGGAAGAGATCATGAGCAACCTTGAGTACGACAGGCTCTATGACGAGCTTGCGGCATTGGAGAGCGAGCTTGGCATTACGCTCTCCAACAGTCCTACGATCCATGTGGGGTACGAGGTGTTGAGCGAGCTTCCCAAGGAACGTCATGAGCGTCCCATGCTTTCGCTGGACAAGACGAAGGATGTGGAGGAGCTTAAGAGCTTTTTGGGAGAGCAGCGTGCCATGCTGTCATGGAAGCTGGACGGACTTACCATCGTCCTTACGTATCGGGACGGCGGGCTTTATAAGGCGGTTACAAGAGGAAACGGCGAGGTCGGCGAGGTGGTCACCAACAATGCGCGGGTATTTAAAAATATTCCTCTTAAGATTCAGTATAAGGGCGAGCTGATCCTGAGGGGCGAGGCCGTTATCGGATACCGTGATTTCGAGAGGATCAACGAGGAGATCAAAGAGGCGGAGGCAAAATACAAGAATCCGAGAAATCTGTGCAGCGGCTCGGTAAGACAGCTGAACAATGAGATTACGGCGAAGAGGAATGTGAGGTTCTACGCATTTTCCCTTGTTCAGGCAGAGGATGTGGATTTTCGTAATTCCAGGATGTGCCAGATGGAATGGCTTGCCTCACAGGGCTTTGAGACGGTGGAATACTGTACGGTGACAAGGGAGACCATCGAGGCGGAAGTTATTAAATTTTCAGAAAGAATTGCGGAAAATGATTTTCCATCCGACGGACTTGTGTTAATATATGATGATATAGCGTATGGTCAGTCTCTGGGTCAGACTTCTAAGTTTCCGAGGGATTCCTATGCTTTTAAGTGGGCGGATGAGCTTCGGGAGACGGAGCTGCTTGAGATCGAGTGGAGTCCGTCCAGAACGGGTCTTATTAACCCGGTTGCGATCTTTTCTCCGGTAGAGTTAGAGGGTACTACGGTAAGCCGGGCCAGCGTCCATAATATCAGTATCATGGAGGAGCTTGAGCTTGGCGTAGGAGATAGGATCGAGGTATATAAAGCAAATATGATTATTCCCCAGATTGCACAGAATCTGACAAGGAGCGGAGTAAAGGATATTCCGCCGGTCTGTCCGGTGTGCGGAGGGAAAACAGAGATAAGGCAGATAAGTAATAAGCGATAGGTTGCATATTGTAATAGAGAATCGTGGCGGAGAAAAACAGATATGAAAAAAGTAGTT
>CAQNVT010000222.1 GCA_948844705.1 uncultured Dorea sp. | reverse complement strand
GGAAAAACGTATTATTTACATTTGGGATATAGAAAAGATGGAAGTGTAGACACAGGAAAGGACCAATCATGAAAAAGAAGCTGTTCTTATTCACTCTTACATTGCTCCTGCCCTTTATCCTGGCAGGATGCGGCGATAAATACTCCGCTGATCAATATCTCGGAGAACAGATTACTTCCATAAAAGAATCCGATGCCGAAAAATTAAATTTTCTTCTGGAGGACGGCATTGAGGAAAGCAACAGCCTGTATATCCTGCAGTTCCCGGACGAACTTAAGGAGCCCTATCTCTCCTTTTTACAGGAAGCCTTTAAGACTATTGATTTCAAAATAGCCTCCGCAAAAAAGAACGGGGAAAATGCATTCACCGTCCAGGTTTCCTATACGCCCCTTGACCTGGCCTCCACACTGCGGGCCGCGGACGAGGAGTACCTGTCCTCCCTTGCCTCCTCCGATCTGACCGGCGAGGTGACGGCACTTCTTGAAAATGCAAAGACCGTACTGAAAGAAGCGCCTCAGTTTAAGGAAAAAACCTTCGCGACGGTTGCTGTAGACAAAAAGGGTGAGGATTTTCAGATTAAAGAGGACGAGCTGAATACATTTTTATTCCATACCATGACCGGATACATGGATCCTTATAACGATATCTGCGAGCTTCTGGACGCACAGGATTTTTTAACGGCATATCTGGACGCCTCCTTTAAGGGGGAGGTCACGCAGTTTGTAAAGCATACCGATATGACCGAGGAAGAAGCCCTCGCATGGTATGAAAAGGATGTATTCACTCCTCCTGACGACATGACACCCGCTTACACAGAGCGGTATGTCACGGCACTTAAGGCCCTGCTCAGGCAATGCGTCTATACCGTCGGGATACCAAAGAAGGAAAGCGGCGTTTATAATTATACAGTTGACGTCACGGTCACGCCGAACACCAGCCTGGAAAACGTTTTCTCCGAATGGAACGGCGGTACATACTACAGTGAAGATGAAGTGGACCGCACGCTGGTGGAGCTGATGGAGCAATATGCCGCGTCACCGGTTTACGGGGAAGAAACCACTGTGAACATAGAGCTTAATTCACTTTCTATTATGGAAGCAGGAAACGATGGAGCGTCACTCACAAGACTTGCCGGGATAATTTTGGTTATGCCAGAATAATGGGGACAGGGTATTTTCAATCTGGGACGTAGTAAAATTAATTTTACTACGTCCCAGATTGCGAATTGCATTATTACTTTATTGCTTATCTGCGTTAATAAACAGGTACGGCATTCCTACGGAATAGTACTGAACGCCTGTTATCTCCGGATTTGTCATCATTGCAACCGACTGGCTGTAGATCGGGAAGAGTACGCAGTTATCTGCCAGCTTCTTCTCGCAGCCGATCAGAGCTTCCCAGCGGGCGTCAAGATCTAACGCCAGCTCGCCGACCTTCGCGGATTTGATCGTCTCATCGTATTCCGGGTCTGAGAAACGTGAATAGTTTGTGGAACTTCCTGTTACCCACATATCCAGGTCTGTCATCGGGTCTGCATAGTCTGGTCCCCATCTTGTAAGACCGATATCGTATTCACCCTTCTGCATGTATTCCAGACGTGCCTTCTTCGGAAGTACCTGAAGCTCTACGGTAAGTCCCTCAAGGTTTGTCTGCCACTCGCTCTGCAAGAACTGGGCAACGCCCTGTGCAGAATCTGTATCCTCACACATTAATGTTAATGTAAGGGAGGACAGGCCGGCCTCTTTAAGACCCTTCTGCCATAATTCCTTTGCCGCCTCTACATCGTATGTCCAGCTGTCATAGGCTTCTCCTGCATCTGCACGGAAATCTGTTCCTTTTGTATTTGCTGCCAGGCCTACCGGTACAAAATAATCCATCGGTGTGGAACCGTCCTTTAAGATCCTTGTCGTAACGGCCTCTTTGTCAAAGGATTTTGCAAGAGCCATACGGATATTCAGATTATTAAGACCTTCTTTTTCCATATTCGGGCAGATATACCAGTTATATCCGTCGCCTCTTGTGCTGAATCTCTCGTCATCCTCATACTGCTCTACCAGGTTTCCGCTTAAGGTAACGATGTCAAGCTCGCCGTTTTCGAAGGAAAGAGCGGCTGTCTGGCTGTCGGTAATAACCTGGAACTCTACGCCGTCAAGCTTTACCTTGGAAGCGTCAAAGAATTTGTCGTTTTTCACCTCTTCGATCGTCATGGTTGACGGCTCGTAAGCAGAAATCTTAAATGGTCCGTTGCACAGGATCGTCTCCGGTGAGGTCGCAAATTCATCTCCGCATTCCTCCACGAAGCTCTGTGACAATGGAAGGAAGCATGTGGATGTCATCAGATAATCAAAGATGGAGCATGGTGAGCTTAAATTTACTACCAGTGTCTTGTCATCTGTTGCCTCTACTCCCAGCTCTTCTACCGGCTTGTTTCCTGCCACTACGTCATCCGCATTCACGATACATGCAGTCTGGATAAAGAACTGGTAATCGCTCGCTGTCTTCGGATCGGCAACTCTGCGCCATGCAAATACAAAATCATTTGCCGTCACCGGATCCCCGTTTGCCCATACTGCATCCTCGCGGATCTTGAAGGTCAGAGTCAGACCGTCATCGGATTTCTCCTCGCTCTCCGCCATGCCAGGTGCCGGAGCGCCGTTCTCGTCCTTGGTAAAAAGCCCCATCATACACTGGGATAACACTCCGCAGGATGTATAATCATTGGAAAGTGCCGGGTCCATAGAATCTACGATAGTGCTTACCTGATAACGCAGCACTTTATCGCCGGATGATTGAGATTCTTCTGATGATTCTGTTTCTGTCTTGCCGGCCGTATCATCCTGTGCTTCACCGCCGCCACCGCAGCCTGTAAGCAAGCCGACACACATTGCCGACACTGCCAGCCATGCGATTGCCTTGTTTTTAAGTTTCATAATATTTCCTCCTTTTTTCTTAATGAGTACGAATACTCCTGATATATTTCAAATCCTGCGTCTGCAGTGATTTAAAACCTAGCTCCATGCGTTAAACTCCTTGTCTGTACACCGGACAAAATGCGTCCCCTCTACCTGATGCATAGTCCCTTCCCCATACTCGATCCCGCTTGTCTTATAATCATACCTCAGTGACAGCCTCTTTCTCTCCGCCAGCGGATTCGGATGCGGGATCGCCGAGAGCAGACTCTTCGTATACGGATGTACAGGATGAGAAAATATTTCCTCTGTCGTTCCTGTCTCCAGCAGATATCCCAGATGCAATACGCCGATCCGGTCTGAAATGTATTTCACCATCGACAGGTCATGAGCGATAAACAGATACGCCATCTTATTTTCCTGCTGGATATCCTTCATCAGATTCACAACCTGAGCCTGAATGGACATATCAAGCGCAGAAATACATTCGTCTGCGATGATCAGCTTCGGATTCATGATCAGTGCACGTGCGATTCCCACACGCTGTCTTTGTCCGCCGGAAAACTGATGAGGATAACGGTTCGCATGCTCAGGGGCAAGCCCTACCTTATGAAGGATATCGGCCACCATCTCCTCCCGCTCCTTTCCGGAAGCATACCGGTGATGGATGTCCAGTCCCTGCGCGATGATATCGCCCACCTTCCGGCGCGGATTCAGGCACGCCATCGGATCTTGGAAGATCATCTGCATATTTACCCTGAGATTTTTCTCCACTTCTTTTTTCAGACGTCCGGAAATATCCGTCCCGTCGAAACGAATCTCTCCCGCCGTCGGCTCATAGAGGTGGATGACGGAACGCCCGATCGTCGTTTTTCCCGAACCCGACTCGCCGACCAGCCCGTAGGTCTCGCCCGGATTGATGTAAAAGCTTACGTCCTCCACCGCCTTCACCGTAAACTTCCGGTTTATCCTGAAATACTGCCTAAGCCCCTTTACCTCAAGAAGCGGGGAAATCTTACTGCTTTCCTGTTTCGCCATCATGCTCTCCCTCCTTCATCATTCGCTCGATCCTTGCCCGAAGCTCCGCCGGCATATCAACCTTCGGCGCATTGGGGTGAAGAAGCCACGTAGCCGCATAATGCGTTTCCGAAACCTTGAACATCGGCGGTTCCACCCGGCTGTCAATCTTCAGCGCATATTTATTCCGGGGAGCAAACGCATCTCCCGTCACCTTATGAAGCAGATTCGGCGGACTTCCCGGAATCGTGTAGAGCCTCTCGTCATCCGTTCCCAGATCCGGCATCGCCGAGAGCAGACCCCATGTGTAGGGATGCTTCGGCTCATAAAATATCTCGTTTACCGTACCGCTCTCCACGATTTTTCCGGCATACATGACATTTACATAATCCGCAACCTTGGCTACCACGCCCAGATCATGAGTGATGTAGATGACCGACAGCTTCTTTTTCTTCTGAATCGTCTGGATCAGCTCCAGGATCTTTGACTGAATCGTCACATCCAGCGCCGTCGTAGGCTCGTCGCAGATCAGAAGATCCGGATCGCAGGAAAGCGCTATGGCGATCACGACCCTTTGGCGCATTCCTCCGGAGAGCTGATGGGGATAATTCTTCATACGCTTCTCGGCGTCCGTAATCCCCACAAGCTGCAAAAGCTCCAGCGCTTTCTGCCGCGCTTCCTCCTTCGGTGTATGATAATGCCACAGCATCCCCTCCATGACCTGCTTCCCGACAGGGATCAATGGATTCAGTGAGGTCATCGGGTCCTGAAATACCATGGCGACTCTTTTTCCGTTAACATGACGGCGGATCTCCTTTTTCTCCATGGACAGGATCTCCCGCGTCACCTTTTCCTCCTGCCGGTAATAGGACAATGTAATATTTCCGCTGTCGATCGTACCGTTTTTTGCCAGGATTCCCATGATGGCCCTGGCAGAGACGGACTTTCCCGAACCGGACTCCCCTACGAGAGCTACTGTCTCTCCCCGGTATACATCCAGATTCACGCCTCTTACCGCATTTACCACGCCCGCCGTCGTCTCAAAAGAAATGCCCAGGTTTCGAATTGATAATATTTTTTCCTTTTCTCTCATGTCAAATTCCCCCTACATATCCTTCATCTTCGGGTCCAGCGCATCTCTGAGCCCGTCTGCCAGTATGTTGAAGCAAAGCATCAGAAGGCCCATAACAAGAAGCGGAAATACGATCATGTAAGGATGCGATGTAAAGTTCTGGTACCCGCTGGATATCAGAGATCCGAGAGACGCAAGCGGCTCCGGAACACCCAGGCCGATAAATGCCAGGAACGCTTCCGTAAATATCGCATGCGGGATGGAAAACATCGTCTGCGTGATCAGCGGCCCGAAAATATTCGGAAGAATTTCTTTAAATATAATCCACATGCTTTTTGCCCCCAGCGTGCGGGATGCAAGCACATACTCCTGCTCCTTAAGCTTTAAGACCTCCGCACGCGCGATCCGGCTCATACCAAGCCACCCGGAAAACATAAGCGCAAAGGTAATGGACAGAAGCCCCGGCTTCATTACCAAAAGAAGAAGGGTCACTGTAACAAGGTAAGGGATACTGTTTAACACCTCCACGATCCTCTGCATGATCATATCTGTCCTGCCGCCGAAATAACCGGATATCATACCGTAAGTAAGTCCGAATGCAAGATCGATAATCACTGCCAGGATCGCCACATAGAGGCTGATCCTGGTACCCATCCAGGTACGTGTCCACAGATCTCTTCCAAAGGGATCCGAGCCAAACCAGTAATATGTATCGTCAAGCTGATTGCTCTCGTAATAATTGATCTCCTTGCTTCCCGTAGACGTCCGCATAGTCTCTGACCCGTCCAGGATCCCGAGCTTCTCAAGCCCCGGAACACGCGGCGCCATATTCTGGTTCACCGTGATCTGCTGGTCGTAACGGTATTCATTCATACCGGGACCGATAAATGCCATCAGAGTCAGAAGGATAATGCAGATAAGGCTGAACATAGCGCCTTTGCTTTTCCGAAAGCGCACCACGGCCTCCCGCCAGTAGCCCTGACTGGCAAAATTCGTATCAATATGCTCAAACCCGTCCTTATACTGGAACTCAAAATCGTCTTCCTTAAAATCAATCCGGCTCAAATATTCCTCCGTTGTCAAAACCGGTGTACTTACTCTCGCCTGTTCTTTTTTCATACTCATGCCGCCACCTCTTTAATCTGCTTTCCCTGACAGACGAATTCTGGGATCAATAATTCCGTATACGATATCGACTATAAGCATCAGTGCGATATACATCACGCTGTATATAAATGCCAGGGTGATCGTCACATTATAGTCATTGGACTGAATTGCCGTCACCATCAGGCTTCCGATGCCGGGAATGGAAAATATCTTTTCGATCACAAGGGAGCCTATCATCAGATCCACCACAAGGGGAGCCAGCACGGTAACGATCGGAATCAGCGCATTTCGCATGGCGTGCCTGAGCATGAGCGTCGGACCGGTAATTCCCTTGCTCTCTGCCAGCAGCATATACTCACTGTCCAGCACCTCAAGAAGAGAGGTCCTGGTAAATCTTGCCACCGTCGCCACCGTAAACATGGAAAGTGCGATCATCGGCATGATCGAGGATGCAAAAAACTGCTTCGTATCATACAAAAGCGGCAGCCACTGTGCTTTAAATCCCACGAAATAGGCAAGCGCCAGTGCAAATACATAGGACGGAAGGCTGACGCCGATCACAGATATAAAGGTACACAGGGTATCCCACCAGCTGTTATGCTTAAACGCCGCCAGAATTCCAAGAATCAGCCCGATCACCGCCCCGAAAGCCACTGCCTCACCGCCGATTCCGAAGCTGATCGGCACACGGTTCTTAAGAAGCACGGAAATTGAGGTGTCCTTTGAGATTACATAGGACACTCCGAAATCACCCCTGCACAGATTTTTTACATAGCGGAAAAACTGAACCGTGATCGGCTGGTCAAGCCCGTATTTTTCTGACATGAGTGCGATCTGCTCCTGCGACAGCCGTTCATCATTAAACGGCGAGCCGGGCATGAACTGCAGCAGTAAAAACAATACAAATATTACGATCAATAATGTAACCAGAGAAATAGCAAGACGTTTCCCGATATATTTTTTCATTCTCTCACTCTCCTTTCGCCGGATACAGGCATATCCTTTATTCCTGCATCCAGACTCTCATATGTGTAAGCCCGCGGTTGGACCAGGCATAATACGGAACCGCCCTTAATTTTACCGGCTTTTCCGCGGGCGGCTGCTCACAGTAGAGTGTATCCGGTATTTCCTTTTGAAGCGCCGATACCTCCAGCGGTACGATACCTCAAAAAAGCTC
>CAQNVT010000221.1 GCA_948844705.1 uncultured Dorea sp. | reverse complement strand
GTCTGTGCTGCCTGCATTTTCTGAGCCGCCTGCTGCCGCTCCTGGCCCATGGCGTTCAGATTCTGAATACCGGCGCCTCCTGCCTGCTGGGCCATACCCATGCCCATGAAGCCGGTCATGGCGCCGCCCCGGTTTTCTGCCGCCGAGCGCATGGCATCTGCCTGCGCACCCACAAGCGCGGCCGCCGCCATATTGGGATCCCGCATAACCGCAGATTTCTGCAGCTGCTTAATCATATCCTCATCCTCTTTGGAGGCCGTCACACTGTTCATTCCGAAAGAATATACGACAATGCCCCGAAGCTCCGTCCACTTTTTCGACAGCACCCCATTTAACGCATCCGAGATCTCCATCGTATGCCCCGGCAGGGCGCTGTAACGAATCCCCATGTCCGAGAGTCTTGCAAATGCGGGCTGCAGCGCCGTCAGAAGCTCCGATTTCAGCATGGAATCGATCTGGCCCCTTGTATAGACATTGCTTACATTTCCGCAGACATTTGCATAAAATACCATAGGATTCACGATACGGTAGGAATACTCGCCGTTGCAGCGGATGGAAATATCCACATCCAGCCCGATGTTCCTGTCCACTACACGGAAAGGGACCGGATTGGGCGTGCCGTATTTATTGCCCGGAATCTCCTTGATGTTTACATAATAGATCCTCTGATCTCTCCCGGCTCCGCCGCCGAATTTGAAACGCTCCCACGCCTCTCTTGCCACACCCTTAAGACCCTCTAAAAGAGGCCCGCCGAGCATGGACGGGCTGCTTCCGCTGTCATAGGTGTAGGCTCCCGGCTCCGCACACGCGTCGATGACCTTTCCGCCCTCCACAATGATCATGCACTGGCCGTCCGCCACCGCGATATGGGAACCGTCCGTGATCACATTATCTTCTCCACGTCTGTTGGATGACCGTCCCGATACGCGCTTCTCTCCCTTTGCCACTAATATGTCGGCATCCATGGCGTCACAGTAAAAATATTCTTTCCACTGATCCGCCAGGGTCCCGCCCAGAGCCCCGAAGGCTGCTTTAATTAATCCCATAAATATCCTCTCCTTTTCTTATTAAAATTGTAACTGTTCAAGTACCTTCACAGTTACTTAAAATTTTCCGCTCGTTCCCGAGTGGTCCGAATGCATGCTTCCGCTGCCGCCGGATGACTCCTGCTTCTGCCTCTTTGTCCGGCTGACATGGTGATACAAAAACTGATCTGTCTGGTTGTACAATCTGAAGCTTCCCTCCCTGAGATATGCCATCGCACCGCTCTGTCTGATTCTTGTATTCATGCTCTTTTTCCAGGACAGTACGATAATAAGCGATACTGCCAGAGACAGAATGAATGCCGCACCGATGACGACCGGGATTCTCCAGCCTTCCCCGTACTTATGCTCCTGTGTATATGGCTCTCCTTCCTCTGCTGCCGTAAGATAGTCCCCGGAAATGGTCAAGTAACGGGAAAATGCATCATAGAACTCTCCGTCCGACAGATCATCAAGAATCAGTTCCCCGATACGTTCTCTGCCATATGTAGTAAACGCGTCCTGTGCGGTTCCGAATGAAACAAGCCCCCAGTCGCGCTCCGCCATACTGACGGCAAGCATAACACCATTGCCGCCGCAGACGCTTCCAAGCTCATACATACTGAAAACCTGCCGCTGCCAGTCCTTAATATCACCGCCGCCAAAGTTATCCGTCGTCACAATATAGACGCCCGTACCATGCTCCTCATATATTCTCTCACATTCCTCTTCAAGCCGCTCTTCTTCATCATCCGAAAGAAGAAACGCATCATCCTGCACCCAGCCGGAAAACTCAGGAGAAAGTCCGGATGCATGCGCCTCCTGTAATCCAGGGCTTATACAAATCCCCAAAATAAGAACAAAAACAAGAAAAAGACCTCTTTCTCTTTTCATCACAGCACACCTCCAAACAACAGGATTCCAATAATGGAGCAGAGCGCTGTCCCGACTGCGGTAAAGCCGCAGAGATATTTCCAGAATGCTCCGGTGTCCACCGGAAGCTCGCCTACCATCTTCCCGGTCTGCCCGTTAATCGCAAACTGATATTTCTTCCCGTTATAGACCGTCTCAAACAGCCATACGGGAAACAGTGCATAATGCACCTTACCCTGTTCAGATGAGAGATTCCTTCTCTTTGCAACCACGGTATTATAACCCCGCACGGTACCGCGAAGCACCTGCTCCGCACTGTTATAGAGACGCTCCTTTGCCCGGCGCTCCGCAGTTTTTGCATCTACGTCATATTTGTCCGTCTCATACCCTGCGAGGTATGCGGGATTAAACTGCGTAAGTCCCCTGTAGTCAAAGGGTTCTATAGATTCTGTCGTGTCGTCCTCCATCTCTATGCTCCCATCCACCGGCACATGGTAAAATTCCATGCTGCCCGCACGGTTTACAAGATAATAGGACGTATCCACATAATCATATTCCGAATCACTCCACGCCCTTACCTTTGTCGCATCGAAGCTCATGTCGGCGTTCGCCCTGCAGTCGAATAGCCAATAGGGGACATAGTATCCTTTCAGATTTCTCAGATAGCTTTTATCCCGGAAATTTTTCGGAAGGAGGCGCTTGCCCTTGCAGAAGCCCTCGAACATCTGCCTTGCCCTGTTTCCCTGAACCTGAAACGGGATCATTACATCCGGCTCATATTCCCCCGAAGCCGTCTCCTTGATCACGACCACATTGTCGCAATAAGGACATGTGGTACTGACCGTATTTTCATCGGCCTCGATCTCGGCCCCGCAGGACGGGCATATGTACTTTCCGTCCTCCGTGCGTCTGGCTCCCTTTGCTTCCTTCTGATATTCCCAGCTTAAATCCTGGTCGGCAGACTTTTTTTCTTCCTTTTCGTACCTTTCCATAGTCTCCAGGTCATACTGATTTCCGCAGCTATGACAGGAAAGTTTCTGTGTCTCCGGAGAAAACTCAAGCGCCGCCCCACAGCAAGGACATTTATACTGTACAAAATCCATACTCTTCTCCTTTTTCCTGATAAAAAATTGTTTATTTCCCGTTCTCTTTGATTTGATCCGCTTCCTTCTGTGTAAGATAACCGCACCTTACCATACTGCCAAGAACCTGGCCTACGCGCTGGGAAGCCAGCTCCATACTCACATCCGGAGAATACACGGACGGTGCGTTGGGTACTCCTGCCAGCATGGCCGCCTCATAATCCGTAAGCTCTGAGGGCTGCTTGCCGAAATATCCCTCCGATGCCGCATAAATCCCATAGTATCCGCTGCCGAAGCTTGAGGTATTGACATACAGCTCAAGAATCTCCTCCTTGCTGTACTCCTTCTCAATGTCAAGCACCGCAAATACCTCCGCCATCTTACGTTCCATCCTTTTATCCTGTGTAAACAGCGTATTTTTGGCAAGCTGCTGCGTGATCGTACTTCCGCCCTCCTCAAAAGACATTGCCTTTATATCCGTCCACGCGGCCCGGCAGATTGCGATCGGGTCGATGCCCGGGTGGCTCCGGAACCTGTGATCCTCCACAGAGATCACCGCATTTATATAAAACTCCGGAAGCTCCGAATACCGTGTGAAATCCTCCTCCTTCTGAATCTTATCAAACCGCTCCTCAACAGACTCCCGGGACACTGCGTCCCGGTACATTCTATAGCCCTCCACTCCGTAAAAGGCAACGCTTCCTATTGCCGCACATACGAAAACTATAAGCAGGCAGTATATCATTCTTCTAATCGGATGTTTTCTTCTCACTGCTGTCAGCTCCTCTCAGGTTCCTCTGCCATTAGAATACTGTCTCTTCCTGTCTCCAAACGATCATTCGTAACATCTCCGTTTCCGGTTACCGGAATCGGCTCTCCGAGGCATGACGGCTCGGGCTTTAGCACAGAATATCCCACATCCTTTGCTATGGCGGCCATCTCCCTGAGCTTCCGGTACATATCCCCGGAATACACTGCTGTGTCGCAGGCAACGCCTCTGGCTTCAAGCCCCATCGCCCGGGCATCATATACCGCACGGTAAAGATGATACTGCTGGGTAACCACGATAAGCTTCCCGGCCTGAAAGATCTCCTTTGCCCGGTACATGCTTTCATAGGTAGAAAACCCCGCATGATCCATAAAAATATGCTCCGAGGGCACACCCTTTTCTATCGCATAATCCTTCATGGCATTAACCTCGTCATAGTCATCGCTGCCGTGATCACCGCTCATGATAATCCGGTCGGTAAGCCCCTCCTTATAAATCTCGATCCCGGTATCCAGCCTCTCCCTGAGCATCGCGCTTGGACTTCCGTCGGCCTTGACCTGTGCGCCGAGAACAATCACCGCATCCGCCTTTTCGTCTTCCTCCTTAAGTGTATCTATAGATGCCATCTCTGCCTTTGATGTTATCCTCACATACCCGTTTACCGCTAAAAATGCCGTGATTCCAAATAAGATAACAGCAAAAAAGCAGCGCAGCAGTTTTTTCCATTTTTTCATCTGCATCATCCTTATTCTGTATTGCATGTATTATTGATTTCCGTTTACAGTATACATTAATTCTGAAAATACAACAATATCATTAAGAAAAATCTAAGATATAAACGCCTATGTTGTTATCAGGCTCAAAGTGAACATCCTATGTGCGCGGTCTTTTAAAAAACAATGTGATCCTCGTTGATCAACAAACTCCCGGCCATCCTCGAAAAACTCCAGATACTTTGGAACACCACCGACATTGCTGTTCCCCAGAAATTCATCCCATGCGTTTTGTAAAGACATTTGTCAGTTACCTGTCACTTACCCATAAATATTCATATGCACTCATTTTGTTTATAATATTCGTCCTTAATAAAATAAAAATTACCTGTATTCAAATTATCTTCTATGTACAAAAGTGCTCCGCCAAACAGCGGAGCACAAATATTTGTATCCCAGCCATTTATCAGTCGCTCGCTGGG
>CAQNVT010000220.1 GCA_948844705.1 uncultured Dorea sp. | reverse complement strand
GCTCTTCTATGCCGAGTCCTGCTGCCAGCCCCTTTGTAAACACGGTCTTCCCGACACCTAAGTCTCCTACCAGCGTATAGACCTGCCCCGGCTTCGCCCTGCTTCCCATACGGAAGCCAAGCTCGCGGGTCTCCTGTTCATTCATTGTCTCTTTTACTTCTGATACCATCAGGTGCTCCTTCTACTCTGCGTCAAAACGATAGCTTGTCACTGTATGGTAGGTCTCGCCCTTCCTGCAGACGGGCCCCTCAAATTCTTCACGGTTCACCGCATCCGGGAAATACTGGGATTCAAAGCATGCCGCACATCTCTTCGCATAGGAGACGCCGCCTTTCCCTGTCTCTCCCGCCAGGAAATTCCCTGTATAAAGCTGCATTCCCGGACAGTCCGTATATACCTCCATCCCGATGCCGCTTTTCTCGGACTTAAGGCTTGCCGCCTTCCGGAAGCCCTCGCCGTTTAACACATAATTATGATCGTAGCCCAGTCCGTAATGAAGCGCCTGGTAATCATTTTCTATATCTCTGCCTATCGCCTTGGGAGCACGGAAATCCATCGGCGTGCCCTCCACTTTAAGAAGCCTTCCTGTAGGAATGGACTCCTCGTCTGCCTCCGTATATGCGTCGGCATCGATCCATACCTTCTGCTCAAGCACGCTTCCCGCAGCATGTCCGTCCAGGTTAAAATAGCTGTGGTTCGTCATATTTAAAACCGTATCCTCGTCCGGGCATGCTTCATATTCAATACGGATCTCATTGTCCTCCGTCAGGGTATAGGTTACGTAGATCGTAACATTTCCCGGATAACCCTGGTCCATATGCGGACTGAAAAGGGAAAATGTAATACTGTTTTCCTCTGCCTTTTCTACCTTCCAGCCTCTCTTCATAAAATAGTCGGGGCCGCTGTGGAGATTATTTCCGTTATTATTCTTAACTAATTCATACCGTTTTCCGTTGATGACAAAGGAAGCTCCTCCGATCCGGTTGGCGTTTCTTCCTACGATCGCTCCGAAAAACAGATTATTATCGTTTTCATATCCCGCAGCGTCATCATACCCGAGAACTACGTCCCGCATATTGCCTTCTTTATCCTTTACAATGACCGACACAAGTGATGCACCGTAATCCGTCACCTTCATCTGCATCCCGTTTGCATTTTCAAAGGTATACAGACTGGCCTCCTCACCCGTTCCCGTTTTTCCAAATCCTGTTTTACTATAGCTCATGCTCTACCTCCATCCTTGTTCCGCTGATTCTTTTACAATATCACAGACATAAAGTTCATGCAATGCCCTTGTGGCACTGATATAACGAAAATTTTTAAACATCGCATTCTTTTTCTCTCCTCCCAGGATAAATACCTGGTCGAATTCCAGTCCCTTTGCCATGTAATAAGCCGTAACGGTTATTCCCTTCTCAAAGCTTCTGCTGTCTCTGTCGATATAGTTTACGTCACTCCGCCGCTTTTTCAGGTATTCATACGCCCTGCGCGCCTCACGCTCTGTCATGGCAAGCACTGCCGCAGTCTCATATTTTCCGTCTTCCTCCCGGATCTTCACTCCGCCAAGAACCGCCTCAAGCGCCTCCTCCGGCATCTCATATGTCTCCTCGGAGACTGCCTTCCCGTGACGATTCAGATAACGGATATCTTCCGCTCCTGCAAGCTTTCCCGCATATTCTGCGATTTCCAGCGTATTGCGGTAGCCCTTATCCATCGTAAGCCTCCGAAGACGCTTCCCGAATATTTTCGGCAGAAATGCAAGCACATCCTGCTCCGCGAAATCAATCGTCTGGGCATGGTCTCCCAGGATCGTCATATTGCACGGAAAGAGCCGTTCCAGAAGAACATACTGAAGATAGGAATAATCCTGCATCTCGTCGATCACCAGATGCCTGATCTCGCGCCGCACCCCTCCTGCATATAATCTGCATTTAAGATAAAGAAGAGGGAAAACGTCCTCGTATTTAAGAAATCTCTCTTCCTTCGGAACCTCCGGAAGCACAGGGAGTCCGTTTTCCTCAAGAAACCAGTTGTAGATAGCATAAATATCCGTCGTCACATACATGGACAAAAACTGTTCTCTGATATTCTCCCTGTCTTCCTCCCCGGTCACAGACCCCCGAAGTGTCTCATACTCATCTATAAAATACTCCATAACCGCATCCATTCTTGATAAAAGGGAAATGCTTCCGAATCGGTCATAAAAAAGCTTCATAAGTTCTCCCGTTTTCTTTTCGAAACGCCGGAAGGACACATCGTGAAAATCCATCAGCCGGTCCTCAAGCTCCACCAGGAAGCCTTCTGCCGCCCGAACGAACTCCTCCGACTGCTTCCACCGATATCTTTCTTCATCCTTAAGGCTCCACGGGGCTCCAAAGCACTCCCCGCCCGCAAGCCTGCGCTCGATCTGGTGATAGCGGTCCTCGCAGTCTGCCGCCGCGTCTGAAAGCTCTCTCCAGGCAAAGAGATCAAGACTCATTTCCTGAATGTTCTCCTCCCCAAGCTCGGGAAGAATATGGGAAATGTAATCTGCAAATACGCTGTTCGGCGATAAGACCAGTATATTCCGGGATTTTAGATGCTCTCTGTCATGATAGAGAAGATATGCGATCCGGTGCAGGGCCACCGAGGTCTTGCCGCTTCCCGCCACGCCCTGAATCGCCAGGATCCGGTCCTTTGTATTGCGGATGATCGCATTCTGCTCCCGCTGGATCGTGCGGACAATATTTTTAAGCTGCGTGTCACTGTTAGTACCGAGCTCCTCCTTTAAAATATCGTCATCAACCTTTACATCGCTTTCAAATTCATAGAGCATGCGGCCGCCCCGGATCTTATACTGCCGTTTCGACAGTATCTCGCCCTCCATTATCCCTGCCGGCGCTTTGTAGGAGGCCCTCCCCTTATCATAATCATAAAAAAGACCGCTGACCGGCGCGCGCCAGTCATAGATCAGAGGAATGCTCCCGCGCTCCTCGGAAAAATTCCCGATTCCGATATAGAATATTTCCGGCTCCTCCTCGCCGTCGTAGAGAAACTCCACGCTTCCGAAAAACGGAGAATCTAAAAGCTTCTTATAATGCGACAGCCGCTTCTGGTTTTCCTGATTTGCATTCACCTGGGTGAGAAGGGCCTGCCGGTTATCGTAATTTTCATAACCGTACTGATCCATCTCCGTGTAGTTCTCCCAATAATATTCATTCATACCCGCAATATCCTTCTGCACGTCCTGAATCATTCCGCTTAGCTTTTGTATCCGGTTCTTTAATCTTTCTGTCACGAAAGTGAGAAATTCAGCTCCTCTGCTCATATGCCGCTCCTTATCGTTCACTGCTTAGATTTTTCATACATACCCAGTAATTTTTGTCTTCTCTGTATTTTGCTTCCCTGATCCTTATATCGATATCCTGGGGCTTTCGCCTCCAGTCTGAACGGACTCTCCCCTTCCTCAGACAGCGCTCTGCCTCCCTTAGCTTTCTGCCGTCTGCTCCGGCCTCCTCCATATGCTCCAACAGCGTCTCCGCTTTATCGTCATACTCCGGATTCATAAATCCGGTATCCCCGGACCGATACTGAAGCTCCAGAAGCTGCCCCTTGCCGGTATCCGGGAGAAAATAAGTTTCCTCCGCCGTCTCCTCGGTATGAAGATAATACAGAGAAGCCCTTCCCTTTCCCTCCTGTATCCTTATGATCCGCCCCATGCGCTGCACCCTCTGCCGTTTTACCGATGTACCGGACAGGACGATCCCTACGGAAACGTCCGGAACGTCCACCCCTTCATCCAGCGCCTTACAGGTAATCAATATTCTGATATTACCTGCGCGGAAGCGCTCCAATACATTTTTATTTGCCTGATGCCCCATTCGGAAATGATAGCGTCCTACCCTTTCCGGATACTGCCTGTTCAATATCTGATACAGCTCCTCGGCCTGGCTGACGCGTTCACCGAAAATGATAATCTTTTCATTTATATCCAGACAGGCAATCAGGTCACGTGCACACAAAAGACGTTCGGAGGCCAGACATACAAGGCTTTTTCTCTTATAGGTAAGACGGATATATAAAAGAGCCGTCTGTGCCGCTCTTTTATCTCTGCTGCCGGCAATCTGGCGAAGTATTTCAAAACGCTCCCTCTGTCCTGCTTCCCTTAAAAGAGGAAAGCCTTTTACAAGCTTACGGTACAAAATGTTCATCCGTTCCGTCAGCTCCTCATACGTTTCCTTCTCTTCCTTTAAAAGCGTCAGTCCTATATGATAAATATCACATTCACATACCGTACTCTGTGCCGCGGCTTCCTTCATTCCGTAGCTGTAGATCCTCTTCCCCAGAACGGACGTCAGATACTGTCTGGCCTGGCCTCCCGGAAGCGTAGCCGTAAGGCCGAGCGAGTAAAAACGCGATGCCTGCTCCCCGTTTAAATGAGGAAGGAATTCAAAGATCAGCCGATTCTGTCCGCTCACATAATGATGACATTCATCCGCGATCATAAGGACCTGCTCCCCTTCCCGAAGCTCCCCAAGGATCCGGCGTGCCAGCTCATATCTTGCAGAGTTGATCACATAGATCATATATTTGCAATCCGATTCTGCATTATGCCCTCCGCCTCTTAAGCCGATCACGCCGCGAAGGCTCTTTTCCTCATTTCCCGGCTCCTTTAAAAAGTCACGGAGAGAACGTTCCCACTGGCGCATAAGCTCGGCTGTCGGGACCACGATCTTCACTCTCAGCCGATTTCCGGTTTTCTCGTCCAGACGCTTCAGCACGGACAGCGCAAGAAATGTCTTTCCTGTCCCTGTTACCGCCTGCACAATGCCTCTTCCTTCATTTTTAAACCACTTTTCCAGACAGTCCTCCTGCCACCTGTACAGCTCCTTTGACATTTTATACTTCTCCAAATCAGTCACGGTTCATATCACTTCAATAACCTTCCTATTGTTACTGTTCCCCCGTTCACAATAACTTCATATTACCATAAGATGAAGGTTTATTAAACAAGTTATTGAAAACCGGCCGTATTTCGTTTATACTTTGCTTAGTTTTAAAAATATTATACGAAAAGGACAGAAAATATGAATTACGAAAATCTGTATCAAACACTCCAGCCGCAGGAAAAAAACCTGAAGGACAGTATCGCTTCTCTTCAAAGGCTTTTTAAAGCCATAGGTAAGGAAACCGAAAACGGTGATATCAAAAGCCTGTCCCGCGACCTGCATTCCATGGCAGAGGCCGCAGCTTCCGCTTCCTCCGTTCTGGAAGAGCTTCAGGCGACTATTGACGGCTTTGACACAAAGGCATATTTTGAAAACGGAGATTTCGCAGAGCAGATGCTTGCGGCCTGCCGGGAGAAGGAAATCGATGTACGCGGAGACTTCCCTGTCTATGAGATGTTCCCTTACAGGATCAGATTAGACGCCGAAAACCAGGATGTCTACATGGACCGTAAGAAAGTACAGTGTATACGTCCCCAGAGTCTGGCCGGTATCATCAAGACGGGACAGGAAAAGCTTAATAAGGCCACTTTTAATGCACAGTCCTTCTTAAATGAGCTGGCAGAAGCATATGACCTGGCCGTTCTGAAGCTTAAGAAGCGCCCCGGCACGGATGTTTATCTTTCCAGCCTGTATAAGTTTTTAGCTCCTATGAGCCGCTTCCGCAAGGATTATGACCAGCAAAGCTTCGCTTATGATCTGGCAAGATTATATAATTCCGATATCGAAGAAACGAAAAACGGCAGAAGATTTCAATTCGGCCCAAGCCGCAACAGCAGCGGAAAATCCTTCCGGATCCTTGATAACAGCGGCCATGAGCAGTTCCTTTCCATGATATGCTTCTATGATAAGCAGGAGGATTAAACATGTCAGAACAATATGAAGACTCTTTGTCGGCTGCTTCTTTACCGTCGCTTCCCGTAGAAAAGCTTACCTGCGGAATCAAGTTTCTCGCAGATTTCTGGACAGAAAAGTATCTCCGGGAATATATCCGGAACGGCGGAAGTAAAATTAAGTTTATAACCGGACGGACCGGAAGCGGAAAAACACATTTTCTGCGTCTGATGACTTCTGTTGCCCGGCAGGAAAATTATAAAACCGTGCAGTTTTCCGCAAAGAATATCTGGATGCATGATTTTAAAGAAATCTATGTGGAAATCTTCCAGCAATGTGATATTATGGAATGTCTGGAAGCGGTCAGCCGCCATCTCATTGAAGAAATGGGATTTGACTGGCATGATATTCCGGAGGACATGAAATTCATCGACTATCTCTCCCAGAATAATTCCGGCCGGTATGCAGCGCCCCTATTGTATTAAGAGTCAGGGAATTATTGAAGGAGTATATC
>CAQNVT010000219.1 GCA_948844705.1 uncultured Dorea sp. | reverse complement strand
TCCTTCCGCTGAAGTCATCCGGTTGAGCGCCACCGCTTCCGGCAGATTCACCTGGGAATTTCCCTCATAGTCTTCCTCCCCGAAAAAGGACCGAAGCTCTTCTATGGCAGTCAGCGCATGCCCGCCGCTTCCGAAAAAATCCTTCAGAACAATGACCCGCTCCACCACCCGCTCTCCATCCAGCGTATTTTCCTCTTCCTTTCCCAGATACATGGCCTGGATATCTTCCAGAACCACTACGAAATCCCGACTGCCCTCATATAACGTCCTTCGCCCTTCATATATGGACGGAATTTCCGAGCCTTTTTTCCTTTTCCTTCAGGTAATCCCGCACTGCTTTTAAGATAGATCCGATATTTGGCGTAGTACCATAAAGAAGCACGCCTACGCGGTAGATTTTTGCGGAAACAACGCCGACACCTGCCACGGAGCCTATAAGGATCGCTATGGATATGAGTATCTCATACCACGGCACCGTGCTCATGGCGATCCGGGTGAACATTGCCATTGAGGAGGTAAACGGAATATAGGAGCACACCTTCATCAGTGTGTTGTCTACATCTCCGGAAGCGAGGGAGAACATTACTACCATAAATGCAATGATAAACAGCATCGTGACCGGCATAACCGATGTATTGATATCCTCAAGCTTGGAGGCCGTCGAGCCGATGGCTCCGTAAAGGAATGCATAGATAAAAAATCCCAGTATAAAAAACACCAGCATATATCCGAAAAGCTCCGGAGGCATGTCGAAGATGGATGCGACGATCGGATTATCGTTCCACTCTTCCTTATTCATACTATAAAATAAGATCGCCGAACCAAACACCGCCACAAGCTGGACAAGCCCTGCCAGGCAGGAAGCAATCACCTTCCCGAACATCATGGCTACGGGCTTTGCGCTGGTAATCAGAAGCTCCATTGCCCTTGAGCTTTTTTCCGTCGCCACATTAGTTGCGATCATCTGTCCGTAGAGAAGGAGCACCATATACAGGGCAAAAATCATAATATACGTATACCAGTAATTCTGCATCTGATCCTTTCCGAGACTTACAGCACTGCCTTCGATCTGAACCGACATAAGCTTTCCTGCCTCTTCCGCCGTCATGCCGTTTTCCATCATGATATTCATGCGGTATAAATTCTCCAGAACACTGTCGGCAGTCTCCGCCTTCATATCATACATGGAAAGATTATCTACATAGTAAGTGTAAGAGGTCATTCCTTCCAGAACAAAGGCACAGTCGGCATTTCCCGAAACAATCCTCTCTTCTATCTCCTCTCTGCTCTCCTGCGTACTCTGTATGTCATAATCCGGAAATGCCGCTCTGAAGGCTTCTTCCACTGTCTCTGCCTGCACAGAGCCGTCTGTCTTAAGAAGCATGACCGAAAGCTCCGATACGCCGTCCGGCTCGCCCTTCCCCTGAAAAATACCCAGAATCTGGGGCAGGAACATCAAAACCGCAATAAGGATTACAAGGAAAACCGTAACGCCTACAAAAACCTTGTTTTTAAAATAATATTTCAGCTCGAATTTCAATATCTTCCCAAATTGTTTCATCGTCCGTCCTCCTTATCGGCTCCGCCGCCCGCATATTCGACAAATATATCATTAAGGGAAGGCTCAAACACCTTCACCTCGTCTATATCATAGCTCTCTACGAGACGCTTCATCACCCTGCCCTTGTCCTTCGCCGATGCAAGCCGGATAAGAAGGCTTCCGTTTTCCATTGCCTCACACGCTTCTCCGAAATCCCTTCTGATCCCGTCCGGGTACTCGGTACGGACGATCAGCCGGTCGCGCACATAGCTTCTCTTGATATCATGAAGCTCGCCGCAAAGTGCGACCCTGCCGGAATTTAAGATTGCTATACTGTCACAAAACTCCTCGATATAGCTCATCTGGTGGCTGGAGAACAGTACGATCTTATTCTCCGCGATCTGTTCCTTTACAACCTCCTTAAGAAGCATCGCATTTACAGGATCCAGTCCTGAAAACGGCTCGTCCAGTATGATAATATCCGGATTATGGGCCAGCGCCGTCACAAGCTGGATCTTCTGCTGATTTCCTTTCGAGAGCGTATCCAGCCGCTTGTTCCGGTATTCCGCCATACCAAGCCTTTCAAGCCACCTGTCCACTGCCTTTACCGCGCCCTTATGCGTCATGCCCTTAAGCTCTGCAAAATATGCGAGCTGATCCGCGATGATCTTTTTCGGATAAAGTCCGCGCTCCTCCGGGAGATAACCGATCTGCACCTGCTTATAGTCCACGGGGCTTCCGTCGATCAGCACCGATCCCGCATCTGCCGGAAATACATTCATAAGAATGCGGATGGACGTCGTCTTTCCCGCACCGTTTCTCCCAAGAAGGCCGAATGCCCTGCCTCCCTTCGCCTGAAAGGACACACCGGAGAGCACCTGCTTATCGCCAAATGATTTTTCGATATCCTTAAGCTCCAATACCATTGTCTTTCCTCCATGCTGTATTTTATAATTCTGTCTCTTGTATTGTAGCACAGGTTTCCTTTTCATTCCTCATATAATTATGGAAATTAAGAAAATCTTAGTAACTGTTTAATTTCTTTGCTCTTCTTATTACACGCCGGCCGATTCTGCTTAGAATCTCATTGGCGATCGTCCCCGCCTCCTCTGCAAGCTCCTCGGCCCTTATCTCTTCACCTCCTGATCTTCCGATAAATACCGCCTCATCACCAGCCCTTGCTTCCGGAATCTCCGATACGTCGACCAGAAGCTGATCCATACATACGCGCCCGATCACCGGAACTCTCCTTCCTCTTATAAGCGCATGGCCCCGGTTGGATAATTCTCTTGGAATCCCGTCCGCATAGCCGATAGACAACACGCCGATCTTCATTTCTTTTTCCGCTGTAAACGCGGGGCCGTATCCCGCCGGTTCCCCCGCATGAAGTTCCTTTACGCATACGAGCCCTGTCTTAAGTGACAGCACCGGCTTTAGGGAAATATCCGCGGCCGGCCGGTCATGAGGACTGCTAAGCGCCCCGTAAAGGGCGATTCCGACTCTGGCATAGTCATAGGACAGCTCCGGATAATTCAGGATCCCGTAGCTTCCCTGAAGATGTGTCTTAAATCCGCCGATCCCTCTCTCATAAAGCTCCCGGACGATTCCGTCAAAATCCTCGATCTGCTTTCTCGTATAGCTCCGTGCCTCCTCCGACATGCCATCCGATGCACAAAGATGGGAAAACACACCCGTAATATGCAGATTATCAAGCTCCCAGAAACGGAATATATTCTCCCTGTTATCACTCCGCTCCCCGAGTCTGTGCATTCCCGTATCGATTCCGACATGCACCGTAAATCTCCTTCCGTATGCCTGAAGCTCTCTTGCATATGTAAGATCCACCACCGTCTGGGTAAGCTCATAGCGCACGAGCTCCTCAAACCGGACGGGCGGCGTATATCCAAGAATCAGAATCTGACCGCTGATCCCCCATTCCCGAAGCTCGACGGCCTCTTCCACAGATGCCACGCAGAAATCCCGTATTCCAGTCTCCCACAAAGTCTTTGCGATCATACGGGCTCCGTGCCCGTAGGCATCCGCCTTCACGGCCGGCATAAGACTGCAGCCGGCCGGTAAAAGCTTTTGAAGCTCTCTTACATTATGCCTCAGATTTTCCAGATTAAGTACGGCCCACGCCCGATCCCTCTGTTCATGCCGCATATCCATTCCTCTCCTTTCACAGCGCAGACATCACCGCCGCTTTTTACCGCCATTATAAATACTGATAATAATACCGCCTTCATTCGTTCCGGATATACTCCACATATTCGTGTCCTCTGCCGGGAATTCTATCACCGTCTTTCCCGCCACCGGAACATAGCATATCTGTACCGTCCTGCCGTGCTCCTCATAAATGTACGGCTTATCGCTGCTTGTACAGAGTTTTAGAAATTCTATATACTCCTCCAGCACCATTTTCTTTTCCGCCATGATCACCGCATGGGGAGCGCCTACATACCGGAAATGCCATGGCTCGGCCCCGATGCCGGTGATCTCTTCCTTTCCCGCCAGATACCGCTCTGTAAACCCAAAGCGGGGAGCCATGCGGCGGAAACGGCAGAAGATCCCTGTATACGGAAGCTCCGGACGGATAAAGTCAATATCCGCCTTATT